>JBDTPR010000157.1:0-11412 GCA_039932635.1 Candidatus Solibacter sp. | reverse complement strand
ATCGAATTTGTGGATCCGACCATGTCTGGCGAGTACCGCATGACGATGGATCCTTCGGAAAAGGACGCGCTGCTCTACGTGCCCGGCGCCGGGCTCACCATGATGGAGCAGATGGGGATGAGCGACAAGACGGACCGCTTCAACCGCACCGACGGAACCCACCTGGGTGTGCCGTTCGGGGCGGAAACCCAGAAGATGAACCAGTTCAACCGTCTGGAACAGTTCTCCAAATTGCAGCGTCCTCCGGCCGTGAAGTTCAAGGATCTGGAAGCCATTGTCAATTCGCACATCAGCTACAGCGTCCTGCCCATGAAGGTGCGCGCGGACTTCTTCCCGCTCACCGAAGCCAGCGTCCTGGCCTTCGTGACCCTGCAGTTCGATAACAAGGACCTTCAGTTCCACGCCAAGGACGGCGTGCAGAAGGCCGCGGTCAACATTTTCGGCAAGGTCAGCACCATGACCCGCCGCATCGTCACCAACTTTGAAGAAACCGTGGAAGTGACCAGCCCGCCGGAGTACCTGCAGCAGATGGCGCAGCGCAAGTCGATTTACAACCGCAGCATACCGCTGGCGCCTGGCACCTACCGCCTGAATGTTGTAGCGAAGGACATGGTGGGCGGCAATCTGAATACCTATGAGGTCGCGCTGGTTGTGCCCCGTATGGACGGCGACAAGCTGGCCTCGAGCAATATCGTGCTGGCCGACCTGATCGAGCATGTGCCCACCAAGAGCATCGGCGTGGGGCAGTTCGTGATCGGCACGTCCAAGGTCCGGCCGCGTGTAGACGACATCTTCAAGCGCGACGAGAAGATGGGCATCTATTTCAAAATCTACAACTTCGGAACTGACGGCGAAAACCGCATCCCGGATGGCGAGATCTCCTTCGAAGTCACCAAGAACGGCACCAATGAGAAGATTTTCGACTTCAGCGAAGATGTGGCCAAGATCCCGGGCGCCTCGGCGAACCAGGTAACAATTGAAAAACTTCTGCCACTGAAAGACCTTTTGCCGGGGCAATACACGTTGCGAGTGAAAATTACTGACAAATTCCGTAAACAGGTACTTACCCCGTCGGCCCAATTTACGGTAACCTAGAGAGTGGCGGTGGCTTCCCCGCCGCAATGAGCGTCGTTTGATGCTAGCTGCACGGACGCACAGAACGGTAGCTTCGCTGGTGCTTGCGGGCGCGGTGTGCCTTGGCAGCGCGGGCTTCGCGGAAGCAGCCACTCCTCTCAAAGTGTCAGGCACCATCACTGGTTTTGTCACCGATCCCGGCGGCACTCCGCAAATGGGTGCGGCCGTCATCCTGTTGAACCGCCAGGAGCGTCAGTTCGAACGCGTCCTGACCGATGCCCGCGGAGCCTTCCGCTTCGTGGGTCTGATGCCGGACCTGTACTCCATAAAAGTGACGCTTGCTGCTTTCGTTCCCGCGGTAAAGAAGGGAATCCTCGTTCAACCTGGAATGGCGAGCGTGCTCAACGTAAACCTGAGCACTCTTTTCAGCTCCATTCAATTTGCCTACCCGGCGATTGACAACGGCGCCATCATGAGCGACGAGTGGAAGTGGGTGCTGCGCAGCGCCTCGCCCACGCGTCCGGTATTGCGTTTCGTCGGGGAGACCGTGGCGAAGACGGGAACCTCGATATCGTCCCGCCGCACCGCGGTGTTCACCGACACGCGCGGCGTGGTTAAGCTCTCGGCAGGCGAAGGCTCACTCTCATCGGCCACCGGCAACGAGGCCGACATGGGCACGGCGTTCGCCTTGGCGACTTCGCTCTACGGCAACAACCTTTTCAAGGTGAGCGGCAATCTCGGCTACGGCTCGCAGACCGGCGTGCCCACGGCGTCGTTCCGCACCAGTTACAGCCGCAACATGGGCGGCGCCAGTCCTGAAGTGTCGGTGACCATGCGCCAGTTGTTCCTGCCGGGAAGGGTGGGCGCGGCGCTCGGCGGCAATGACAACGCCATGCCGATGCTGCGCACCATGGCGGCGAGCTTCGACGACCGCACCGAACTTACCGACGAACTAGCGGTTCAATACGGCTTCACTTTGAACGCCATTTCGTTCCTGGATCATGTGAATTATGCCAGCCCTTACGCCCGCCTGACCTACGTTCTTGGCGATGTGGGTGAATTGGCTTTTGCCTACACATCTGGCGACGCGCGTCCCGATCTGTCGGGCAAGGGCGCGCAGGATGAAGACTTGCAGCGCGGCTTGAATTCGCTCGGTATGTTCCCGCGCATCAGCTTGCGCGACGGCAAGGCGAAAGTGCAGCGCGGTCAAAATTACGAGCTCACCTTCACCCGCAAGGCCGGTTCGCGGACCTATCAGGTTTCGACGTATCGCGAAGGCGTCAGCAACGCGGCGCTCTCGCTGGTTGCGCCGGCCGGCATGTACATCGAAGGCGACATTCTGCCCAACCTGTTCACCGGGGCGTCCACCTTTAACGCGGGCAATTACCAGAGTTCAGGCTACACGGCCGCGGTCACGCAGAATCTCGGCGAGCACGTGAGCGCCACCATCACGGTGGGCTCGGCTGGCGCGCTGACCGCCGACAATCGCGAAATTGTCAGCGACAGTCCCGATGAATTGCGAAGTATGCTGCACGTCGGACGCCGCCGGGCGGCCACGGCAAGAATCTCGGCGACTGCGCCCTGGACCGGCACGCACTTCATTGCCAGCTACCAGGTCACCGGCGATCACCGGTCGGCGTCCCCCGGGCACGCTTACAGCACTGCCTCGATGCGGCAATTACCGGGTTTGAACCTGTACGTGCGGCAGACCATCCCGGGACTTGGCATGCTGCCTTGGCGAATGGAAGCTACGGCGGACATGCGCAATATGCTGGCGCAGGGCTACCTGACGTTGGGCATGGCGAGCGGGCAGCAGGTGATGCTGATTGAGAATCCGCGCTCGGTGCGCGGCGGGCTGAGCTTCATCTTCTGATTCCCGACAATCTTCCGCCAGGCGGCTTCGCGCGCATCGATTCGCACCAGCACTTCACGCCGGAATTCTCGCCGTCCCTCCTCTACCCCATTTTGAAACGCAATCGCTTCGACGGCACCGTGTCCGTAGTTCCTTCGCCGAGTGTCGAGGCGACGCGCTGGCTGCTCGGGCAGGCGGCGGAGCACGAGTTCGTCCGCGGAGTGGTGGGCTGGGTCGATTTAGGCAATCCCGGCGCGGGCCAGGTGCTGGATGAATATCAGCGGCACGCCAAATTCCGCGGCGTGCGTTGGTGGTTCGACGGCACGCTGCCCCAGAGCCTGGAGGAAGTGGCGCGGCGCGGTCTTACGCTCGATGTCGCGTCCGGTTTCACCGGCCAGATCGTCGATCGGTTCCCCGATATGCGCGTGGTCATCGACGACGTGGCCGCGGGGCAGGGAAGCGTTCCGCTGGAATTTGCAGCCCACCCAAATCTGTACGCCAAGATCAGCGGCCTCATCACGCAGGCGCCCACCCGCTGGAAGGTCGCCGATTTCCAGCCCGCCGTACGCGCTACGCTCGCGGCCTTCGGCGTCGACCGTGTGATGTACGGCAGCGACTGGCCAAGCTACCTGCCCACAGGCACCTGGAAAGAGGCGCTGGCCGCGTTTACGCAGGCCATCGGGGCGCAGACCATGGAAACGCGCGAACATCTCTTAGGGGCTACCGCGCGACGATTCTACGGTCTCGAGTAAGCGATTCGTCGCATGCCATAATGTACGAATGAAGGCCATTCGCCTTCGTTCCCGACAGGTTGATTGAAAATTGACAGGACTCCCCAAGCACTCACGCTGGAAGCAGATTCTTCTGGATTTCTTCCTGGTGTTTCTCTTCGCCGCCATCTTGATCAAGCCGTATTTCAAGGCAAAATACACCGATAAGTGGGCCTCCATCGAGAGCACCTTTATCGCCGACGCGCGCTTCCTTGCCGACCACTGGCCGCACCCGCAATGGCAGCCGCTGTGGTACGGCGGCACGCGCTTCGACTATATCTATCCGCCCATGCTGCGCTACGGGACCGCGCTGGGCATCAAGATCTTCGGCTGGTGGGCGGTGAAGGCCTACCACTTTTACGCGGCGCTGCTCTACGCCATCGGGATCGCGGGCGTCTACTTCCTGTTGCGCGTCGGCACTAAATCTCGCGGCGGGGCATGGCTGGCGGCGGTATCCACGGCGCTGATGTCGCCGATCTTCCTCTTCATGCCGCGCTTCCGCAATGACGCGTGGCTGCTTCATCCCCAGCGATTAGGAGTCCTGGTGAAGTATGGGGAAGGGCCGCATATGAGTGCGCTCGCGATGATTCCCATCGCCCTCGGCTTCACCTGGCTGGCGCTCGAAAAGCCGCGGCCCTGGGCTATCGCGGCGGCGGCGATCTTCTCCGCCGCAGTGGCCTCCAACAATTTCTACGGCGCCACGGCGCTGGCGACGTTCTATCCGATTCTGATCTGGGCCTTCTGGATCACGCGCCAGGATAAGCGCATCCTCCTGCCCGCCTGCGTGATTCCGCTACTGGCTTACGGACTCACCGCGTTCTGGCTGGTGCCCTCGTATTTCAAGGTCACGAGCGACAACATGAAGTACGTCAGCGAGCGCGGCACCACATGGTCGTTCTGGCTCGCGGCGGCGGTGGCGATCGTCTTCGCGGTGACTACCGACAAGCTCGCCAAGGGGAAAACCGCGCGCACCTGGGAAGTCTTTCTGGGCGGCGCGGTGGTGTTCTTTTCGCTCAACGTGCTGGGCAATTTCTATTTCAATTTCCGGGTCACGGGCGAGCCTTTGCGGCTGCTGCCCGAGCTCGACATGATCTACATCATGCTGATCGTCTACATCCTGGGCTGGATGTGGACGCGTCCGCAAGTAGCGTGGCACGGCGTGGCGGCGATCATTGTGGCGGCCTCGTTCTGGACCACGCACCAGTACCTGATGCGCGCCTGGGACATCGTACCCTCGTGGCCCGACCACACGAATCGCCTGGAATATCAGGTCACCGAATTCCTGAACAAGAATATGCCGAATGCGCGCCACTATGCCAGCGGCAGCGTGCGTTTCTGGTTCAATACATGGCACGATCTGGCGCAGGTGGGCGGAGGCTCCGATCAGGGCCTGATCAACGGCCGCGTGGAGCAGGCGCAGTGGGAGATCAACCTCGGCGCCAAGCCGGCGCCCACCATCGCCTGGATGCAGATCATGGGCGCCGAATCGATCTACGTGGCCGACCAGAAATCCGAGGAGAGCTTTAAGGATTTCATGTTCCCGCGGAAATTCGACGGCGTGCTGCCGGTGCTGTATGACGACACCAAGGGCAACGTCGTGTACAAAGTCGCGCGCCGCTGGCCGGACCGCATACGGGTGGTGGACACGGCGAAGATCGATGCCGTCCAATCGCCGCGCGCCAACGACGACATGGACCGCCTCAACGCCTACGTGGACGTGATCGAACGCGGGCCCGATTCGCCCGCCACGTTGAAGCGCGCGGGCAGCGACGGGATGCGCGCACATTCCAGAGTCGAGGCCGGACAGAGCGTGCTGGTGCAGGAATCCTACGATGTGGCCTGGCACGCCTGGGCAGACGGCAAGCCGTTAAACATTCGCAAGGACGTCATGGGCCTGATGCTGCTGGACGCGCCACCCGGAGAGCACGATATCGTGCTGGAATTCGTTACGCCGATGGAGAATCAGATCGGCCGTGTGATTACGCTGCTGACGCTCGCGGGAATTCTGGGCCTCTTCGTCATCGGCTTCCGCCGGGAGCGTAACGCGTGACAGAATGGCCTGCGTGGCGGGAGCGGCTCGCGACGCCGCTCCTGGCCCTGCTGATTCTGGGCCTCAACCTCTGGCTCAACGCGCCGCTCTTCATGGCCGGGGAACTGCCGTTTCGCGGGTCGGTGGAAAACGGGTACGTGGGTATGGCGCGCTTCCTCTCGCAGCATCCCAGCGTATGGGGTTGGAATCCGCTGCCGTATTGCGGCTTGCCCGTCCAATTCATTTACGTGCCCGGACTGTTGTACGCCGCCGCGCTGGGCATTCGTCTTTTGCCCGCGACCGATCCCGACCTGGTGTACCGAACGCTGACCGCGCTGGCCACCTGTATGGGGCCGGTGACGCTATTCCTTTTCGCGACGTATTTCACGCGCAGCCGTAAATGGGCGTTGGTGGCGGCCCTGGCCTATAGCCTGATGTCGCCCTCGTATGGGTTGTTTCCCGCGGTGGAAAAAGATCGCGGCATCGTACAGTTGCCGTGGCGCGTGCAGGTGCTGGCGAAGTATGGCGAAGGCCCGCACAATACCGGCTTGACGCTTTTGCCGCTGGCGCTGGTGGCATTGTGGGTCGCGGCCAGGAAGCGAAGTTTCGCGAGCCTCTTCGCGGCCGCGCTGCTGCTGGCGGCGATTCCGCTCACCAACCTGGTGGCGGCGTTTGCCCTGGCCATCACGTCTCTCCTATTGTTGCTGGCCGCTTGGGGCGAGCCTGAGTTCCAGGCCTGGCGCGCACTCGCCGCGGCGGCGCTCGCCTACCTGCTGGCGTGCTTCTGGCTGACGCCGAGCTTCATCGGCATCGTGGCCTTCAACTGGCCCGCCGATTCCTACAATTACACGGTGGGCCATCAGCAGGAATTGGCGCTCGCGGGGATGGTGCTGGGCGCGCTCGCGATCCGCGGACTCTTTCGCTGGCTGCGAGGCTCGTTTTACCTGTGTCTGGTGACGCTGGCGGCGTTCGTGTTTGGTTGGGTGGCCACGTCTTACTATCTGTTCGGTATCGATGTGATTCCCGAGTCGCGCCGCTATGCCATCGAGTTCGAGCTCTTCTTCGCGCTGGCCCTGGTGGAAGGGCTGCGGTTGGCGTTTGCGAGTTCGAATTCCACGTTCAAGCTCTGCGCCATCGCCACCATCGGCGTGACCCTGCTGGGCGGCGCGCTGCAAGTGAACTCATACCTCACGCAGGGGTGGGATCGCTGGAAGCCCGTGCCGCGCGCAAGTACCACCGAATTCCAATTGGCGCGCTGGATCGCACAGCATCCGCCGCAGGGGCGCGTGTATGCCACCGGCGGACTGCGCTTCCGCCTGCACTCGTACTTCGATATCCCCCAGGTAGGCGGGGCGTTCGAAACCGGCCTGCGCAATCGCCTGCCGGTGGACCTTTCCTTCCGCATCCGCGACGCCAAGGATTTGTGGCCGGGTGAGGAGGCGGAAGATACCATCCTCGAATTGAAGGCGCTGGGCGCTGAGTACGTGGTGGTGCACGGCCCCAAGTCGAAAGAGTATTACCGCGATTTTGTGCGTCCCGAACGCCTCACCCCAGCCATGCAAACGGTCTTCCACATGGATGACGATACGATCTACGCTCTGCCGCCGCGGCGCATCGCGCACCTGTTGCGCGCCGATGAAATTCCGCTCAGCGATGTCCGCGACCACCACGACGTGCTGCGGCGCTACGTGGCCGCCACCGAAGACACGGCGCGCCCGCAATTGAACGCGCGGTGGGTGGACAACAATACGCTGGCCATCACGGGCCCGGTTCGCGAAGGCGATGCCGTAAGCGTGCAGGTGAATGCCGACCCGGGGTGGAGCGCCACTCAAGATGGTCGCGAGATCGCGATGACGCGCGACCGGCTCGGCTTCATCGTGCTGCATCCCGCCACCGTCGCCGCTACCCGTATGGAACTGCACTTCGGCGCCACGCTCGAGCAGCATTTGATGGCGCTGGTCAGCGCCCTGGCATGGTGTGTGTCGCTCTACTGGCTCTGGCGCACAAGGCGGGTGGCATGACGCGAGGACATTGGAAAACGCTCGGCTGCGCGGCGCTTTTGTTCCTGGTGAACATCGCGATCGTAATGAAGCTCTTCGTGATCGAATACACCCGCGAAATGGGCTCGATCGAAGCGGCCTACATCGGCTTGGCGCGCTATGTCGCCAACCACTGGAACGATCTCGGCTGGTTCCCCTTGTGGTACGGCGGCATCCCTTATCCCGATTCCTACCCGCCCCTGCTCCACTGGCTCTGCGCACTAATGGTGACCGTGACCCACGTGTCGCCCGCACTGGCGCATCATTTCGTAACCGCGGTGTTCTACTGTCTCGGCCCGGTCACGCTCTTCTGGATGGCGTGGCGCTTGTGCCGCAGCCGCGAGTGCGCGTTCGCCGCGGCCTTCTTCTATTCGCTGATTTCGCCGAGTTGCCTGCTGATCCAGACCATCCGCGTCGACGCCGATGGCTTCCTCTCGCCGCGCCGCCTGCGCTCGCTGGTGCTCTGGGGAGAAGGTCCGCATGTGACCTCCATGTGCCTCGTGGCCTTCGCCGTCGGTATGCTGCACGTGGCGTTGGAGAAACGTAAGCCGTGGTATTGGGTCGGCGCGGCCGTGTCGATTGCGGCCGTCCCCATGAGCAACTGGTTGGGCGGCGCGGCCCTCGCGATCTGCCTCGCCGGCTATCTCGCCGCCGGGTTTCCGTCCGGCCAGAAGACGCTGCCGATTCTGTTGCGCTCCCTGGCGGTCGGACTCTACGCGTACGCCCTGGCGATGCCGTGGCTTTCGCCGCACACCATCGCCGTGATCCGCGCCAACGCTCCCCGCGTCGCCACCTATTTCAAATCCACCCCGCAACAGCGTCTGCTGCTCGCATTAATCGCGGCCATCTACCTGATTGGAGCGTGGGCGATGGAACGCTTCAAAGTGCCGCGCCACACCCGCTTCGCGCTGTTTGTCTCCCTGATAACCGGTTCCGTCACGCTGGTTCGCTACTGGTCGGGAATCTCGCTCTTTCCGCAGCCCGAGCGCTACCACCTGGAAATGGACATGTTCTTCTGGGTGGCCGCGGCATTCCTCGTCTGGCCCGCGGTGAGATGGCTCCACCTGAGTCGGCGGCAGGCCATCGGCGCGGCGATCGCGATCATGCTGCTATGTGTGCCAGTGGTGAAGAAGCAGCGCCGCGAATCTCGCTGGATCGAGCGCACCCTCGACATCACCACCACCATCGAATACAAGACGTCCAAATGGATGGAAGCCAATATGCCCGGCGCACGCGTCTTCGCGCCCGGCACCATCGGCTTCTGGCTGAACGCCTTCAGCGAGACGCCGCAAATCACCGGCGGCTTCGACAACGGCATTCTCAATCAGACCATTCCTCACGTGATCTTCCAGGTGTACGCCGGAGAGCGGCAGAAGGACATGCTGGATTTGCTGAACACCTTCGGCTGCGACGTCATGATCGGCGGCGGCAAAGATAGCGCCGAGGTCTACCATCCCATCGCTCACCCCGAGAAGCTCGACGGGCTCAAGGTGCTGTGGCGCGACGGCCCCGACGCGATCTACGAAGTCCCACGCCGCAATAAGGGACTGGCCCACGTGATGCGCAAGAGCGATCTGCCCGAGTACCCGCTCTTCCCCTACGGCTTCAATGTTCTGATTCCGTACCTCGACGGCCTGAAGAATCCCGAGTATCCATCCGCCGGCATGAAGTGGCAGGCGCCCAGCCGCGCCACCGTGACTGCCGACCTCAAGCCCGACCAGATCGTGAGCGTGCAGATGGCATGGGACAAAGGCTGGAACGCCACCGTCGGCGGTCGTGCGGTGCCGCTGTGGGGCGATAAACTGGGACAGATGGTGGTGGAGCCGCAGTGCAGCGGTCCGTGCACGGTAGACCTGTTGTACGACGGCGGCACGGAAGGCAAACTGGCGCGTGTGATTCATTGGCTGGCTGTGCTGGCGGGTATTTTTTGGATAGCGATTACGATATGGCGAAAGCGTTTGGGTTCGACGATAACGAATTGAAGATGCTGCTGGTGGCCGTGCGGCAGATGCGCCGCACCTTCGAAGCGGCGCGCCGTAGTGCGCCGGAACCGCAGCCCGCGGCGGAAGCGTACGCCCGGCTGTATGACGATCTCTACGACAAACTGCTGGAGATGGCGGGTCCCCTGCCGCCCACCGTGGAAGATGTCCTGGAGAAGTGATGAAGAACCTATTTGAGCCCCAGACCGTAGCCGAGGTGCTCGCGCGCATCGACAAACTGCAGCCCACATCTCCACGGCAGTGGGGAAGGATGGACGCTGCACAGATGGCGGCGCACTGTTCCATCACGCTAGATATAGCCTCAGGAAGAACCAATCTTCCGCGCATATTTCTGGGACGGTTGCTCGCTCCCTTTGTCAAATCGGCCTATACGAATGACAAGCCCTTCGGGAAGAATAGTCCCACCGGCAAGGAACTCGTGGTGGCTGATCGGCGGGATTTCGCACGCGAACAGGGAGAGCTCAAACTGAAGATCCGGCAGTTCAGCGAGGGCGGGGAAGCACGCTGCACGCGCCACCCCCATCCGTTCTTCGGACCGCTAACGCCAGAAGCCTGGAGCCGTGGAATGTATAAACACCTGGATCACCATCTGCGCCAGTTCGGAGCCTGAATAGTGTTCTCTGCGTCTTCCTCTGCGCTCTCTGCGCCTCTGCGTTGAAATTGCCGTCCTCATAATTCCGGACGGTTCAGACTTGGCAGCGATCCCTTCAACTCGTCTTATAACGTGACCTTCTCCGTACTCCTGCACGACCGGTAGATCGCATCCACAATCTCCATTGCCTGCACGCCTTCCTCGCCCGACACCAGCGGCTTGCGCCTTTTCGCAATGGCATCCGCGAAGTCCAGGAACTGGCGTTCGAAGGGTTCGAGCGAGATCGCCATGGGGTCGCTTGCGCCCGACGCCACTTCCTTCGCGACCGGCGCGGCGTCGCCCCCGTCATCCTGCACGTCCCACGTCGTGAGCTTGTCGCCCGAGATGATGGCCGTACCCTTGGTGCCGTGGAATTCCGTGCGTTCCGTGTACCCCGGCCACATCGCCGTGGACGCCTGAATCACACCCGTGGCCCCGCTGGCGAACTTCAGCACCGCGTCGATCACGTCCTCCGATTCGATCTTGTGCAGCGCGCCCAATTGCCACGCGCCGAAAACATACTCCACAGGACCGGCGAGCCAGCGCAGAATATCCACCCCGTGGATCGCCTGATTGATCAGCGCGCCGCCGCCTTCCGTGGCCCAGCTGCCCTTGATGGGCCGCGAATAATAGTCGGCGGAGCGGTGCCACTTCACGTAGCAATCGGCCTGCAGTAACTTACCGAGCCGGCCGCCGGCAATCGCCTTGGCGAGGAAAAGGCTGGCATCGTCGAAGCGATGCTGGCTGACCACGCCCAGCAGGATTCCGCCCTTGTGCGCCACTTCCACCATCTCGCGCGCCGCGGCCAGGCTGGTGGAAAGCGGCTTCTGCACCTGCACGTGCTTGCCGGTCTGTGCACACAGGGAAATCGGCTGCAGCCGGAAATCGGGGAAGGTGCAAACGTCTACGTAATCGACCTTCGGGTGGCGGCAGACCTCTTCGTAAGTGGACACGAATTCGCACCCGTACTGCTCGGCGAAACGGCGTCCGCCAGGCTCGTAGATGTCCGTGCACACG
>JBDTPR010000156.1:0-11509 GCA_039932635.1 Candidatus Solibacter sp. | reverse complement strand
CCGCCGGTGCAGGGTATTTCCAGCTACAAGCCGCTCGCCGACCGTACCGTCCGCTTCGCCCTCAACGTGTGGGCCGGTTGGGCGCCCATCATTCTCGCCAACAACGGCATGAAGGCGGGCAAGCTCTGGAAGTCGCCGTCCGGCAAGGATTTCAAGGTCGAACTGACGCTGATCGACGACCCTGTCGCCATGCGCGACGCCTACGCCGCCGGCAACGTGCACATTGGCTGGGGCACGCTCGACATGGTGCCGCTGCTGCTCGAAAGCCTGCGCCGCGATTCGCGCGTCATGCCCCGAATCTACCAGCAGGTGGATTTCTCCAACGGCGGCGATGGCATCGTGGTGCGCCAGAATATCAAGACGGTTGGCGATCTCCGCGGCAAAACAGTGGTCCTCGCGCAGAACTCGCCCTCTCACTATTTCGTGCTGAATGCCCTGATCAATGCCGGCGTGCAGCCTTCCGAGGTGAACTTCAAGTTCACGCAGGACGCCTTCCAGGCCGCCGCCGCATTCAACGCCGATAAATCGATCTCCGCCGCCGTGTCCTGGGCGCCCGATATTTACAACCTCTCCAAGGTCAAGGGGAATCGCCTGCTGGTATCCACTGCCACGGCGAACAAGTTGATCGCCGACGTGTGGTTCGCGCGCGCCGATTTCGCCAAGGATAACCCCGACATCGTCGAAGGCCTGGTTCGCGGCATCTTCGATTCCATGGAAGCCCTCAAGGATCAGGGCAACAAACAGACCGTCGCCAAGCTCATGGCCGCCGGGTATTCCATCCCCGAAAGTGACGCCTTGAGCATGCTCGGCGACGCGCACAGCACCAATCACGCCGAGAATCGCGAGTTCTTCCTCAACCAGAACAACCCCACCAACTTCGAGCGAACCTGGAATACCGCGTACTACCTCTACAAGCGCATTGGCGTGGCGGGCGAGAAGGTCGATTTCGACCAGGTCATGGATTTCTCCCTGATCGCCAAGCTCGGCAAAGAACCCAAGTACGCCGCTCAGAAGGATGAGTACGCCGCGCAATTCGTGCCGGCCACCGCGTCCTCCATCAAGAGCGAGAGCGAAGAAATCCTGACCAAGACCGTGGTCATTCACTTCTATCCGAACTCGTTCGAACTGATGAAAAAGGTCGAAAAGACCGAGAACGGAAAGACGGTGGAAGAGCTTTACGATCCCAACGTCAACTTCGTGGTGGAAGAAGTCGCCAAGCTGGCGGGCCAGTTCGGTAACGCGCGCATCATCGTGGAGGGCCACACCGATTCCTCCATGAAAGGGCGCGTGCCCGACTCCGCGGTGCAGGAGCTTTCCTTCAATCGCGCAAACTCCGTGAAGGAAGCGCTGGTGCGCAAGTTCCCCACCCTGCAGCCCAACCAGTTCACCGCCAGCGGCATGGGCTGGGAGCGTCCGGCCGACCCGAACGATGCGGATAACCACGCCAAGAACCGGCGCGTGGAGATCAAAGTTTATCCGCTGGAATCCGTCAAATAGGTATGGCTAACGGAAAAACCGGGGCGCTGCGCGGGCTGTTCCAACTGCGCGTGGCGCCGTCGCCGATCGTCGCCAAACTGCTCGGCCTCAGTACCGTGGCCTTGTTGTTGCTTTTCTGGTGGCTGGCAACCAGAGGCGCAACGCCCGAGACCCGGCTGATTTCGCCGGTGATTCTACCCTCTCCGTTTGAGGTTTTCCGCAGCTTCCCTTCCCTCTGGAACGAGCGCGGATTGCTCGCGTCCATCGCCGCGACGCTACAGCGCGTGCTCCTCGGCTTCGGGCTGGCCGCTCTCGTAGGCGTCCCGCTCGGAATCCTGGCTGGCTCCTGGAGAATGCTGGATGCGGCCAGCGCCCCTATCGCGATTTTCGGTCGCAACATACCGGTAGCGGCGCTCATCCCCCTCACCATTTTGTGGTTCGGCATCGAAGAGACTCAGAAAGTCATGTTCCTCTTCGTGGCCTGCGTGCCGTTCGTCTTCACCGGCGCAGTCAACGCCATCACCAACGTTCCCGACCGTTACGTGGAGACCGCGCAGACACTCGGCGCCTCGCAGTGGCAGATCGTCACCAAGGTCCTGATCGCGCTCGCGCTCCCCGGCATCTATTCCACCCTCCGCGCGCTCTTCGGCATGGCCTTCGGCTACATCATGCTCGCCGAACTGATCAACGCCGAGCACGGCCTGGGCTACCTGCTCTCCACCAGCCAGCGGCGCGGCCTCTCCGAGCACATCATCCTGATCCTCTTCATCATCGGGCTGATCGCGTTTCTGATCGACCGGTTCCTGCTGTGGATGCAGCGCGGCCTCTTCCCGCATCTCACGGAGACCGAATGAGCGCGCCGGCAGAGCTGCCAATCGTGGTCGATTTCCGCAAGGTGACGAAGACCTTTAACGCGGGAACGCCGGGTGCGTACACGGCCATCAAAGATGTCACCTTCACCGTGGAAGACCGCCCGAACAAGGGCGAATTCATCGGAATTCTCGGCCCCTCGGGTTGCGGCAAGTCCACCGTGCTGCGCCTCATCGCCGGCCTGAGTCCCCATTTCCCCGCCACCTCGGGACAGGTCACGGTCTTCGGCAAACCCGTCGCCGGACCCGCCGCGGATCGCGGCATGGTCTTCCAGGACTACACCTCGTTCGACAATCGCAGCGTGCTCGACAACGTCGCCTTTGGACTGGAATGCGCAGGCGTGCCCAAGCGCCAGCGCGAAGAGCAGGCCCGCGAATGGATCGGCAAGGTCGGCCTCAATGTCACGCGAGATGCCTGCAAGTATCCGCACCAGCTTTCGGGCGGCATGCGGCAGAGGGTGGCGATCGCCCGCACACTGATTCTGCGGCCGCGCATCATCCTGATGGACGAGCCCTTCGGCGCCCTGGATCCGGCCACCCGCCTCAACATGCAAGACCTGCTAGTCTCACTTTGGCGCGAATTGCAAGCCACTGTTTTCTTCGTCACCCACGATATCAACGAGGCAGTCTACCTGGGGGACCGGGTCCTGATCTTCTCACCCGCCCCCGGCACGATTCTTCACCAGTTGGAAGTGCCGGTGCCAGACCGCCCGGCCCGAGTCATGCAGCGGGAAGTCGAGTTCAACCGGATCGCGATGGAGATCCGTGACATAATTGAAAAACTCGAAGCTTCCGCCCATCCCGATGGAGCCTGATCCATGGCAACGCCTCCCATAGGGAACTCCCCCAACATCAAGCGCCCCGGCCCCGGCGTGTACCTTAAGCGTGCCTTCCTCTATCGCTGGAACCTGCTGGCCTTTCTCGGAGCCGCCGGAGCCGCCGTCCTGAGCCCCTTCCCCGACGCCCTGATGGCGCTCGTCGCCGCCGGCGAGTTGGTCTACCTCACCGGACTGGTCTCCCACCCCAGATTCCGCGATGCCGTGGACGCGCAATACCACCAGCAGACGCGCAGCCAGGCCGAAGTGTCCGGCCAGCGCAGCGTGCAGCAAATCGTAGGCCAATTTCCGCCCGAACAGCGCGTGCGCTTTGAGCAGTTGCGCGCCCGCTGCCTGGAGATGCGCTCCATCGCGCAAGGCGTCCGCGGCAAGCAGGAACCCGACATCGAGGACCCGAACACCGCGGCGCTCGATCGGCTCCTCTGGGTCTTCCTCCGCCTCCTGCTTTCGCAGCAGGCTATGGCGCGATTCCTCCAGCGCACCGACGTCCGCGACATTCAAGCGCGCCTCGACGCGGCCCAGCAGCGCGCCGCGCAGGCCGGCGCCGACGAGCGCATTCTCCACTCCCTGCAGGATTCCGTCACCGTGCAGCAGCAGCGTCTCGAGAACTACAACCGCGCGCGCCAGAATGCCGAATTCGTGCGCGTGGAACTGGACCGCATCGAAGCCAAAATTCAAGCCATCACAGAGGCCTCCGTGAACCGCCAGGATCCCAATTTCCTCACCAGCCAGATCGATTCCGTCACCGCCAGCATGCACTCCACCGAAAAGGCAATCAGCGAATTGCAGGAGATCACCGGGTTTGTGGACGAGATGCAGGAACCGCCCGTGATCCTGGGCGCGGACTTTCCCCAGGTGCGCCAGCAATGACGCCTCCCGTCCGTCAGCCCGCGCGGCAAATTGAAGGTCTGCCCGCCTGGGCCGCGCGCTTCTCCGAGCTTTATTTCTCCGGCACTTCGTCGCTCTTTGCCCTCCACGGCAATGTGCAGGATCTGGTGCCCAATGGCGAAAGCTATTCCGCGATCTCGGAGTTCCTTGCCGAGCAGATCTTCGGCCGCTGGGACCTGGTCCTCCATTACGACCTCGCGCGCGGCCTCCGCGCCTTCGCCGGCTCCGATGGCGAGCGCCTGAAGCAGATGGTAGTACGTGCCACGCGCAAAGTCGGCGACCTGACCGCGGCCCGCCGCGACCCCGCCATGGCCTTCGCCATGCTCGATCGCTTCGTGCAGAACAACATCATGGCCAGCGAAACCGAACGGGTGTCGGCGGCCATCATCATCGACCACGCGGGCTACCTCCTCCCTGCCGGGGAACCGGGACGCCTGTCCCTCCCTGCCTCCACCCAGATCGTCACCCTGCTGAACTGGGCCGCCAGCCCGCATTTGAAGCGCCTCAACATGGCGTTTGTGCTGATCGAGGAGAAGCTCTCGGCGCTCAGCGAACGCCTGGTCGCCAGCCCGCACACCGCGTCCATTGAGATCCCCCTGCCCGACGTGGAACGCCGCCGCAAGTACGTCGAAACCGCCCTGGCCGGCCGGACGTTGGACCAGGTCTCCGATTACACCGCGCCCGAACTCGCCGCCAACACCGCCGGCATTTCGCTGATCGATCTCAATGTGATGCTCCGCTCCGCGCTCGATGGCAATCAGCGACTCGACCCCGCCCGCCTCGGCAAACTCAAGAAGGAATTGATCGAGCGCCAGTCGCAGGGCCTGCTGGAGTTCATCGAGCCGCGCTGGAACATGGACATGTGGATCGGCCACCCGCCCATCAAGCAGCGACTGCGCGACGATGCGCTGCTGCTCAAGCGCGGCGAATTGAAGACGCTCCCCATGGGCTACCTCGTCTGCGGACCCGTCGGTACGGGGAAGAGTTTTCTGGCGCAGTGCGTGGCCGGCGAGATCGGTGTGCCGTGCGTAGTGCTACGCAATTTTCGCTCGAAGTATGTCGGCGAGACAGAAGGCAACCTGGAGCGCCTCCTCAATCTTCTACGCGCGCTCGGCCCTGTCGTGGTGGTCGTCGATGAGGCCGATGCCGCGCTCGGCGACCGCGACCAGCAGGGCGACTCCGGCACCTCCAGCCGCGTCTTCTCCATGATCGCCACCCAGATGGGCGATACGCGCTATCGCGGGCAGATTCTCTGGATGCTACTCACCGCGCGCCCCGACCTGCTGCCCATCGACTTGAAGCGCCAGGGCCGCGCCGAGGTGCACATCCCCCTGTTCTATCCCTCGGATCCGGGCGAGATTCGCTCCATGTTTCTGGCCATGGCGCGCAAGACTGGCGCCGCGCTGACCGCCGAAAACATTCCCGATGTGCCGAACCCCGGCCAGTTGTCGGGAGCCGACGTGGAGGGCATCGTAGGGCGGGCCCAGCGGCACTCGCTGCTCGCCGGCTTGCCGCAGATCACGCGCGAGGCACTGGCGGAGGCGATCTCGCAATTCCTGCCGTCCGCCGGCGGCATGGAGAAGGAGCTTCAGGAAATCGCAGCCATTCTGGAGTGCACGGATCGCGAGTTTCTGACACCGGCGGTGCAGGCGCGCATCGAGGCCGCCGGCGGACGCCCGGCCCTCCAGGAACGCTACGCGGCGCTGCTACACTTACTCAACTGAAACAGGAGCACCAATGCCACGCATGAATTGGTTCGATGAACACACGAAACACGCCGTGATCGATGAGCAGGTGGAGAAACTGCAATCCTTTGCGGACGCCATGGCGGACGGCATCATCCAACGCCAGGAACTCGACGCCCAGGAGCGCTCGCTGGTCGCCGTAATGCAAGAGGTCGAAGGCCTCCTGACCGACGAGCAGCACGCCAAGGTGACCCGCTTACTGGTTGAATTGAGCGCCTACAACGTCATGCGGACCTTGCACGAGTTGCATGCCAACCGTCTGCAAAAGTCGCTCTCCAAAGACTAAAAGATCTCCTGCCCTGTCCACTTGTTGCTGTGCCCCGGTCTTTGTGGGGCGGACTTCAGTCTGCGTACCGACTTCAGTCGGTACACCGGCCGTAGGCCGGAAGCTTGGCCGCCGTGCCATGCCAAGCTGCCCAAGGGGCGGCATTCCGTCGCCCTCCGACCCTGTTGGCGGCGCCGCACACTGTGCGCCGCCGACAACCTTCAGACCCGCAATTCCAATATCTACAACGCTCTAGCCCATACAAAACGCAGCATCCCCGATTCTGGCCACCCACGTGCCCTTCCTAACACCGATGAGACGCCAACACCAGATGTGGATCACGGGGACCCTCACTTTACTCATGCTCGCCGCTCCCGCGATCGCCGCGACTCCCGTAACCGCCGCCCGCGAATTAGAGCGCATCGGAGCCGGCGCCGAACGTGTCGTGGCAGAGGTCGCGCCCAAGGTCGTCCAGATCCTCACCCAATCCGTTAAGGTCGCCGGAGCCGGCGACGAGCAACCCAACGGCGTGCTAATTTCCGAGCGCGGCCGCGGCTCCGGCTTCTTCGTCTCCGCCGATGGCTACGTGCTCACCAATGCGCACGTCGTCGCCAACGCCACCGCCATTCGCGTCAACACCCAGGGCGGCGACGAATACCCCGCGACCATCGCCGGCATCGACGCCGATAACGATCTCGCGCTGCTCAAAACCGGCGCCCGCGATGTGTCGTACTTCGACCTGTCGCTCGATGCTGCACCGCGCCAGGGCCAACTCGTGCTTGCCTATGGCAGCCCGATGGGCCTCGCCCAGTCCGCGTCCCTCGGCCTGATCAGCGCCCTCGACCGCCAGCTTTCGGCCGACGATCCGCGCCAATACCTTCAGACCGACGCCTCGATGAACCCCGGTAATTCCGGTGGCCCGCTGGTCGATCTCGACGGCAGACTGCTCGGCGTCAACACCATGATCCTCTCCCAATCCGGAGGCAGCGAAGGCCTCGGCTTTGCGATTCCGCTGTTGGTCGCGCGCCGCTCTTTGGCCGCCTTGCGCCTTCACGGCAGCGTGCCCCGCGCCCAACTCGGCCTGCAACCGCGCAGCCTCACTCCCGAGCTCATCGCCGCCCTCGACCTCAAAGTACGCAAGGGCGTCCTGGTGGAAGATGTCGATCCGAATGGTCCCGCCAGCGCGGCCGGCGTGCGCCCCGGTGACGTGATTGTGGGCCTCGGCGAGGCCACCGTACGCTCCCTGCGCGATCTCTACACCGCCGAGTACGATCTGCCCACCGGAACCGCCGACCTCGCCGTCATGCGCGGAGCCGACATGCGCTTCCTGCGCATCACGCCGCTCTTCACCGGCAAGCCGCAGCCCGGCCTCACCGCCGGCGTCAATGAAAAGGAAAACCTGGTCTTCGGCCTCGGCGTCTACGCCGCCACCCTCACCCCCGCACTGGCCGCGAAGATGGGCGGCGTCCGCATCGGTCCCGGCGCGCTGGTCCTCGCGCTCACCGGCATGAGCGCCGCGAGCCAAAACGGAGCCGAGCCCGGCGACGTCATCCACGCCGTCAATCGCACCCACGTGGATTCGGTGGAAGCCCTGCGTGCCGCGCTCGATTCAATCGCCGCCGGATCGCCGCTGGTACTGCAAATCGAACGCGCGGGCGTGCTCTCCTATGTGACCCCCGGCCCGCTACCCGCGGCAGCCCAGCTAAAGCGAACCGCCACCAACAAGCAAACCGGCCAGCCCGCCCTGAGGTATTAGTCCAGAGCTTGTGTTTCACCTGCTTCCTTGCTTCGCAGGGCTCGCAGATTTGTGGCGCTGTGGGGCAGACTTCAGTCTGCGTACCGACTTCAGTCGGTACACCGGCCGAAGGCCGGAATGCCACTCTGTGCCCTGTCGGCGGGCTGAGCGCCCCTAGTATCCCTTCTCGTACTTATTCCGGGGATTCGAAATCTTGAACGCGCCCGATTTCTCCGCCTCCACGCGCAGCCATTTGCCTTCGCAAATTTCGTCCACGTTCGCAATCATAGTATCGGGTGGATTGTGCTCCTTGCCCCCGGACACCGCATAGTGCAATTGCCAGACATCCGGCGTCCCCGGAGCATCGTGAATGGTCTGCCAGATCTCCGGCGATCCGCCCTTCCGCGCGCCATTATTCATCAGCGCTACCTTCGGCGCCAGCGATTTCACCCATTGCGGCGACCCGCTCATATCCATCCCATGGTGCGACACCAGGTACAGATCCACCTTGCCCACCTTATTCACCGGGCACACCAGGTCCTTCTCCTTATTCCAGGTCAGATCGCCCATATCTACCATGCGGAAGCTCCCGAAACTAATCAGCAGACCCACCGATTGCGCATTCTCGCTGGTGTCCACCTCCTTCATCTGAAAGCTCGCGCAATCCGAGCCCGCCTGTCCCGCCCCCGGAAGAGGCGAGTCCAACACCCTGCCGCCCGCCGACAGCACCTTCACTTCGATTCCCTTAATCGGAATCGTGTCGCCGGCCTTCACCTCTATATGTTTTCCCTTGGCGCGAAACGTTGCATATTCGTTGAACAATACCTGCGCCTGCCGGTCGGTTTCCACGCTCGCGCCGTGGTCCACAAAGTTGAGCACGGGCATCAGTTCCGCCAGCTGCGCCACGCCGCCCACGTGATCGGCATGGTAATGCGTGGTCACCAGGTAGTCGATTTTTTTCACGCCCGCGGCTTTCGCAGCCGCCTTGATGCGTAGCGCGTCGCGCTTGTTGTTCCCGCCCCACCCCGTATCCACCACCATCGATTCGCCCGATGGCGACACAATCAACGTGGCCTGCCCGCCCTCCACGTCGATCGCATAAATCTCCAGGTTCTTGGCCGCCGGCAGCGTAGCCGCGCATGCCAGCAACACGGGGACGATACAGAGCATTCGCATACGTTAGATTGTGCCACGGCGGTCGCTCCCGCAGCTCCAGGACCGTTTCCCTTCCCTCAAAGTGCGAAATCGTGCTTGCTGGAACACGACCGAAAGTAATAGCGTATGTATCAGCAGATGCCATTTTGCAGCCAGTGCGGAAACCAGGTGGGGGAGGCCCTCTACTGTTCGCAATGCGGCGCCCGGCAACCCGTGGCGGGCGCAGCGCCGCCCCCGGTGACGCCCGCCCGCGACGTGCTGTCCGGCCTCAACCCGCGCGCTGCCTCCATTCTTTGCTACGTCCCCGGCATCGGCTGGATCGCTTCCATCATCGTTCTGGCCAGCGATCGCTTCCGTCACAACCGCCTCGTCCGCTTTCACGGCTTCCAGGGCCTCTACCTGTTTGTCGCCTGGCTGCTTGACGATCAGGTCCTGCGCCCGCTCCTCGTGCGGATCCCTGGCTTCCATCTGCATTCGCTCGTGCAGGCAATCCTCCTCGGCATGTCGATTTTCATGATGGTGAAGGCCTCCCACGAAGAGGCATATCCCTTGCCCCTGTTCGGCGAACTGGCGCAAAAATCCGTCGCCGAAGAGTAATCCGCCCTTTCTGAAATTCGTACGATCCATCACCTCGGTCTCCCAGTTGCCTGAAATAGCCCCGGAGACAATGTATGAAAGCCACCGCCGTACTGTTTCTCTCGCTCGGAACCTTGGTCGCTCAGGTTCCGAATCCCACCCGCCAAGCAACTCCGAACGCATCCGGTGACCCGATGCCCATTTTCCGCGTCACCGTCGTTTCCCGCACTACGAAGGCGATCAACTACCACCACCGCAACGGGTCCACTCGCATAGATTTTCGCGGCACGGAACTCATGCCCAGCGCCAAGGGCGAAGCCAAAGTCGATAGCCAGATGGGCTCCACCAAAATCGAGACCTACCTGGACAAGATGTCCCCGGCCAGTCAGTTTGGCCGCGAATACATGACCTACGTCCTGTGGGGCATCACCCCCGAAGGTCGCGCCATGAACCTCGGTGAAGTCGCGCTCGATGGCGACCACTCTAAGCTTTTGTCCACCACCAATCTTCAGACCTTCGGCCTGATCGTCACCGCCGAACCCTATTTCGCCGTCACTCAGCCCAGCGATGTCGTGGTGGCGGAAAACTTTACGCGCAACGACACCACCGGCACCATCGAACAGGTGGACGCCAAGTTTGAGCTGCTGCAGCGCGGCCAGTACGTCTTCAATCGCGGCCAATATCAGCCCATCAAAGTGAATCCCAAAGGACCGCTACAACTCGCCCAAGCCGAAAATGCCGTGGAAATCGCGCGTCTCGCCGGCGCGGACCGATACGCTGCCGAGACCTTCCAGAAGGCCGAAGTCAGCCTGCGCAACGCTCGCGATTTCCTGCTCAAAGGCAAGGACCGCAAGCGCTCCGAAACTAATGCCCGCGAGGCCGCCCAGATGGCCGAGGACGCGCGCATCATCACCTTCCGCAAAATAACCGAAGAGCGCCTGACCAATGAACGCGCTGCGGCCGCGCAGCGTGAGTCCCAGGCCCAGGAACAGGCCCGCCGCTCCGCCGAGCAGGCGCGCCTCGATCAGGAACGCCGCCGCTCCGCCGAAGCCGAACAGCGCTCCGCCGAACAGGCTCGCGCCCAGGCGGAACAAGAGCGCCGGCGCGCGGAACAGGCCACACTCGAAGCCCAGAATGCCGCCGCGGTCGCATCCCGTGAACGGTTGGCAGCGGAGGCCGCCCGCCAGGACGCCGTCGCCCAGCAAGCGGCCGCCAAGGCCGATGCCGATCGCATGCGCCTCGCCGCGCAGCAGGCCGAATCCGAGAAGACCCAGCTTCGCGATCGCCTCCGCCAGCAGTTGAGCCTGATTCTCGAAACCCGCGAGAGCGCTCGCGGCCTCATCGTCAACATCAATGACGTCCTTTTCGATTTCAATCAGTACACGCTCAAACCGGGCGCTCGCGAGAAGATGGCCAAGGTCGCTGGAATCCTGCTCGCCTACCCCGGCCTCAAAGTCCAGTTGGAAGGACACACCGATTCCGTGGGCGGCGACGAGTACAACATGAAACTGTCTGAGAACCGCGCCAATACCGTCCGCGAGTACCTCCAGGCGCAAGGCGTGCAATCTGGGAATCTCACCGCAGTTGGTTACGGCAAGGCGCAACCCGTTGCCTCCAACGACACCGCCACCGGACGCCAACAGAACCGCCGAGTAGAAATGGTGGTCTCCGGCGACCCGATCGGGGTCACCAACCAGCAATAACAAGAGTTTGTTTGTTTGCAGATGTTTGCTTGCAGATCTCCACACGGGGCGGCAGCAGTCTGGGCCGCCCTTTTTTTCATTTTACCGAACCTCAAAAAGATTTCCCTATCGCCTCAGTCACTTACAGCCATACCTCAAAAACCCCGCACACCGCCATGCTACTTCCTTGAGTATGGCGACCCCAGCACAACTCGCAGCCAACCGCTCCAATGCGCAGCATTCCACCGGACCCCGCTCCGTCGAGGGCAAGTCCGCCTCCCG
>JBDTPR010000155.1:0-11533 GCA_039932635.1 Candidatus Solibacter sp. | reverse complement strand
TCAATAGGACATTTCTACTTTGCCCAATTAGGACATTACTACTTTGCTGCGACAGGGTTGGTCGTTACTGCCGCGCCACGAAGGTCACGTCCATGTCCATCACGAAATCGCCCCTACCCTTCGTCGTGACCGCCTCGTACTTGCGAAACAGCCCGAAATTCACCACCTTCGAGAAGTCCCGCAAAAACTCGTTTGGATAACCGTAGTCGTACGGATCGCCAGACCTGGGCTTCCACACTTTTCGCGCCGCCGCTTCCACCTCCCCACCCAAGCCGGTGAAACGAATCTCGCCCCAGCGATACAGCGGACCTTTGTTCACCACCACGCGCAGATTCAACACGTGCGCCGTATCGTCATACGAGCGCTCGTCCGACGACCTCGCCTGAAAGTAGCCCGCCCGCCGGACCACCTTGTCCATCTCCCACATGCCTTCCTGAATCTGCCGCCAGTTCGCCAACCTGCCCACCGGCAGCCTTCCCGCCGACATCATCCCTTCCACCGGCAGGCCGTCGCCCACCACTTCCACCTTCCCGAGTTGGTACGGAGCGCCCTCCGCCACGGCGACGTTTACCGATACACCGCCTGCCACCCACTGCGGCGCGCCGGGCGACAGCCGCGCACGGTAGTACCCGCGCTCCTCGTACAGCGGCCGCAGATTCATCTCCACCGCCGCCAGGAATTTGCGCTCCGTGTAATCCGTGTCGGCCACGATCTTCTTGAGCACCGCGCCCAAGGTGTCCGACGCCAGCACCGAATTACCCGTGAAACTGAAATTCACCACGCGCGGCAGCGTCTCGGGTTGGAAACTCAGCAGCAGCTTGCGCGTCTTGAAATCGGTCTCCACGCGCACCGTCAGATGCTGTCCGCGCGCCGCGCTCCCGACGTGGCGCTCAATCTCGTGCGCCAGATACTGCTGCGCCGTGTCGGCTTGCGGAGCCACGCGGTCGAAGCGGTGGAAGCGCGCGACCAGCCAGCGCCACGTCTCCGCCGCGTCTACGCCCGGGATATCGATGCTCGCCTCCGCCAGCGGAGCCTGGTCCGCCAGCGACAGAGTCACCGCGTAGCCCTGCTTGGGGCCAGGTGCGTAGCGGTATGAGATGGATGCGAAGAGTCCCGTCTCACGCAGTTTCTGGCACGCCTGCTCGATGCCAGCCTTGTCGATAGGCGCATCGAGCTTGAGTCCCGCCATCTCCAGCACCACCGCGGCAGGAATCGTCGAGCCTTCGATATCGACGGACTCCAGCGGAATCACCACCTCTTGCGCCACGCAGCTCGCGCACACGACTGCCAGCAAAAGGAACTTCGTACTCATGTAGCCCTTTGTGGGGCGGACTTTAGTCTGCGCACCGACTTCAGTCGGTGCCGAGCTTGGCCGCTAGATGAACGCCATCGTTTTGACGCCCGAAATATCGAACGGCCGGCGGCAGCGAATATTCTTGCACGACGCCTTATCGTCCAGCAGCACCATGTAGCTCTGCGCCTTGGCGAACTTCGCGCGATCCCGCTCGTCCCCGCCGGGAGGCAGCCGGTCCTTCTTCTTACGCACCATCCATCTGAGTTCGTAAGTCTCCGCACTCCTGCAATACGGGCAGTTCAGAGTTGCCGGCTTCGTGGTCTGCGATTCCGAGTAGTAAGCGCGTTCGTCCATTACCGCTCCCCGATCGGAATCCAGGTCTGGCCGTCCGGATTGCCCTTATATTCCGCACGCGGGCGAATCAAACGATTATTGCGATACTGCTCCAGCACGTGCGCCGTCCAGCCCGACATGCGGCTAACCGCGAAAATCGGCGTGTACAGATCGATCGGAATGCCCAGCGAATAATACGCGGACGCCGAGTAGAAATCCACATTCGGATCCAGCTTCTTGATCTCGCGCACCGTCTCTTCCATGCGCTTCGAAAGGCGGTACAACTTCTCGTGACCGGTGCGCTTGCCCAACTCCTCGCTAAACACGCGGAGGTGCGTGGCGCGCGGATCTTCCGTGCGGTATACGCGATGGCCAAAGCCCGGGATCTTCACCTTGCGAGCCAGCGTGCCCTTCACCGCTTCTACCGCGGCATCTTCATCGCCCAGCCCCAGCAGCCACTTGATCACGTCCTGATTGGCGCCGCCATGCAGCGGTCCCTTCAAAGCGCCGATGCCCGCGGTAACGGCCGAGTAAATGTCGCTCAGCGTCGCCGCCACTACCCGCGCCGCAAACGTGGACGCGTTCAATTCATGGTCGGCATGCAACGTCATCGCGACATCGAAGGCGCGCTCCATGATGTCGTCTGGCAGCGTGCCGGTCAGCGTGTACAGGAAGTTCGCCGCGAAGCCCAGGTTCGGATCGGGCGCGATCACGTCCTTGCCGTTGCGCAGGCGATCATACGTGGTGACGATAGTCGCCGTCTGCGACATCAGCTTCACCGCCTTCAGGTGGTTCGCCTCCGCCGACATGTCCTGCGCCGCCGCATCCGATAACGACAGCATGGAAACCGCCGTGCGCAACACGTCCATCGTGTTGGCCTTTGGCTGCGACTTCAGAAACTCCACCACGGGACCGGGCAATTCCCGGTTGGCGGCCAGATCTTTCTTCAACTGGTCCAACTCGCCCTGCTTGGGCAGCCACCCGTTCCAGAGCAGGAAAATCACTTCCTCGAAGTTCGCGTGCTCCGCTAGCGTGTGAATGTTATATCCGCGGTAGCTCAATATTCCGGCGTACCCATCGATGTAACAAATCTCGCTCTCGCCCGCGATGACGCCTTCCAACCCTGCCGTAGGTGTTCCCATGTAGCGCTCTCTCCGTACTGAGATGTAACTTACAGTCCAGCCGGACAGCCTTGAACCGGGGGAAATCCGATACTCTTGTCACCCCGCTCCACCCAGAGCTTTTCCTGCTGGTTCGTGCCGTAATCCACTGTCAGAAGTACCCCGGATCCGCACGACCGGCTGCGCGTAATCCGCGCACTGTCGAATCCGCTGTGCCCGCTCGCCGGGCCCCAGTCTTCCATGAACTTTTCGAACGGATAGCGGTGTTCGCACGGGTTGTTGGCGCCGCCGCAACCGAACAAGGCGTACGCAGCCTTGTAATCCTTACCGGAAAGCAAGCCCATGAACTGCTTGACCTGCTGTTCTTCCCGGTAATTATGAAAATTGAAGTAGAGCGCCCCGCCGACTACCAGCAAGGACACCACGGCGATCACCACGTTCCGGATGATCTTCCCGCGCCGCTCTTCACCGGCGCCGTATTGATCCAGATAACCGGCCATCTATTCGATTATGGCTCACTTCTTGGCGGGTGGCGCAGCCGCGGGGTACGTCTTATCATAAGCCGCGATCAGATCGTTCGTAATCTCCAGGGAAGCCTTGAAATAGGGGGCGTACGGCGCATCCACCACGATGTCGTAGCCCTTTTCCTCGGCCAGTTTCTTCAACACGTCGCTCATCTTGCCTGCGCTGCGCTGCAGAATCTCGTTGCGGTCGCGGTCCACATCGGCCTGCAGATCGTCGCGCAAACGCTGCGCATCGCGCTGCTTCTTGGTGCCCTGCGCGTTCAGGTCGGATTCCGCCTGGGGCGTCAGCTTTCCGGCGTTGGTCTGCAGATTCTGCGAGATAGCCGCAATTTCCTTGTCCAACGTTTCAATCTGCGTCACCCGTGGCTTGTAGCGGGTTTCCATCGCGGCGCTGGCAGCCTTGATTTCGGCCGATTCCAACACCGCTTTCTGGAGGTTGATCACCGCCACTTTACTCTGGGCAGCCGCAACGTGGCCCAACACGAAAAGGGCGGTGCAGACCATCAACGGCCTGAGCGCCAAACGGAAAGACATGAAAACTACTCCTGATTTGGTGTGTAATCTTTAAGACTAGCACAGCCGTTGTTGGGTTCCCTTTATTCCAATACGCCCAGAATCTCGTCTTCGCGCAGGATCAGGTACTCCACACCCTCGATCTTAATTTCGGAGCCGGAGTACTTGCCGAACAAAATTCGGTCGCCGGCCTTCACGTCGAGCGCGGCGCGTTCTCCACTCTCCAACAGCTTGCCGTTGCCAACAGCTTTCACCATCGCCTGCTGCGGCTTCTCTTTCGCGGTATCGGGAATAATGATGCCTCCCTGAACCTGCTCGCCTTCATCCAGGCGGCTTACCATCACGCGGTCGTGCAAGGGACGTAAATCCATGCTCTCAATTATACAGACGCGGTTCTAATTGACCAAGATTTCCGTCAAAACGCGTCCCACGTTCCCGCTCGGAGTCTCGATTTCCAGTATGCTCGCGAGCGTCGGTGCAATATCGTTTACCGCCACCGGCATCGCATACTGCCCTGCCTTGATCCCCGGGCCCATGAAGATCACCGGCACATGCGTGTCATAACTGTACGGCGTCGCGTGGGTGGTCTCTTTCACCGATGTGATCACCATCCAGTACGGGTCCGGAATCAACTCCACGTCCGGGCCACGCCGCAGGTGGTACCCGTTAGCCACCTTTTGGCTGATGGGGTCACGCAACCCTTCACCCCGCGCCATCTGCTCCAGCGTGTACACCCGCGCCACGTGGCCAAGCGCCAGAATCGCGCGTCCCGCTTCTCTTTGCACCTCGCCCAGGTTGAGCTTCAGGCTGGCGATCAGAGGCTGATTGAGGTACACCGCCAGATCGTAGTTTCCCGAGACCCACTCCCCCGCGCCGTACTTCGCCGCCAGCGCCGCCTGTACCGCCGTCTTGACTGCGGCGGGCAGAATCCGGCCGCCCGGCATCTTGCGCGCCAGGTTCGCCTCCACCATCGGCGGGACCCCGTGATCGGCGGTCATCACCACCAGGTAATTGTTGGCTCCCACCTGTTTATCCACCGCCGCGAACAGCTTTTCGAGCAATTTGTCGGTGGCCAGCGCGATCTCGTGGACCTCCTGCGAATCCGGACCGTAGCGGTGCCCCACGTAATCGTTGGACGAAAAGCTGACCGTCAGCACATCCGTCAACCCTTCGCGCGTGCCCAATTTCTCCGCGGCCAGCGCCTTCTCGGTGAATGCCTCCACTAGCTCGTTGCCGAACGGTGTGGCCTCCAGTTCGGTGTAGAGTTTCAGCAGGTCGTCCGGCTGCATGTGCCCCTGCCAAGTAACTCCTTTGTATTTCTCCACCTGGCGCGCCTTGTTGAAGTCCTTGGCCCACCCCGGCAGTTCGTCGTAATAATAAGAACTGCTCACGAAGTTGCCCGACTTCACATCGAACCAGAAGGCGCCGTTCGCCATGTGCCCCGAGGGCAGAATTGCCGCCCGGTCCTTTAGCGAGATCCCGATCACCTTGGGCTTCCCCGCCCCGGCAATCTTCAACTCATCGCCGATCGTGCTCACCAGCAAGCGCCGCGGCGAAGAGCCCGCTAGCACCGCGCCGCCCAGCAATTGCGTTTTGGCGTCGCTGACCGAGCTCACCTTGACCTTGTCGTCGCGATCCCACCAGTCGTTGGCAACGATCCCGCTGATCGAGGGCGTGGCCCCCGTCATCACCGTGCTGTGGCCCACCGCCGTGACCGCCGGGACGTGCTGGTAGTTCGCGTTCGTGCAGACCGCGCCTTGCGTAAGCAGGCGCGACAGCCCGCCGGTGTACTCGCTGCGGAATCGGGTCAAGTAATCATATCGAAACTGATCGACTACTACAGTGAGCACTAGCCTTGGTTTTTGGGCGGCTGCGCTCGCCAGCTGGGTGGCTGCCAGTGCGAATAGAAGGACTTTATTTATCATTAGAGACAACATTTTTAGGTTATCATGCAATCCCATGCATCCCTTTGGTACGTAAACGCATCATTGGGTGTATGCGCCGTGTACAGGATTACGCTTATCTTTGTATACAATCTGTACAATCCATGTCGACTGTATGCGTAACTATTTGAAATAGAGAGTGCAACGAATAGGGCACCCAGATGCACTAATGAGTTGCACCACGGCGGAGGAAACCAGTCAAATGGCAAGGGAACAACACGAAAATGAAAGGCGCAGGAAATACCGTTTTCCCATCGAGCGCGAACTACGTTACAAAATGGCGGATCACGGCGTGGTCGTCGCCACCGGCGCCGGGAAAACCCTGAATATGGGAAGCGGGGGCATCGCCTTCACCACCGAACAGCATCTCACCCCAGGCGCTTTCGTCGAACTGTCGGTCAGTTGGCCCGCCCTCCTCGCCGACAATTGCCCGATGCGTCTCATTGCCTTCGGCCGCATCCTGCGGTGCACCGGTCTCAAAGCGGTCTGCACGATCGATAAATACGAGTTCCGCACACAGGCGCGGACCTTCCAGCCAGGCCCTGTCCGCTCAGATGGGATGTTACAGCGCTGGGCCGACGGCATGCGCAGGGAGAGTTTGAAAGCGACGATGGCGGGCGCCTCGGGCGCCGCCTAGGTAGTGGGAGCGGTAGGCGCGGGAGCGGGCTTGCTCTCGGATTTCGTCTCCGATTTGCTCTCGGTTTTGGATTTGCTGTCGGTTTTGGCTTCGTTCTTGCTTTCGGACTTGCTATCGCTCTTGCCTTCGTTTGCCGAATCGGAGGCTTTCCCGGTGGAACCTGGCGCCGGCGATTTTCCGTTGCCCTTATAATCCGTCACATACCAGCCGGTTCCCTTAAATTGGATGGCAGGTAGCGAAATCATCCGTTCCAGCTCTCCGCCGCAAGCCTCGTGAACCGTCAGATTCGCGTCCGCGAACTTCTGCCTGACCTCGAATACCTCACCGCATTTGTGACAGCGGTAATCATAAAGTGGCATATATTTCTTGCAGTTCCTGCTGAACCCTCAATCAACTCTTTTCAGTGTAACAGACCGCTCTTGTAGGGCGGACCCTGTCGCCGGTCCGCCCGCCGCGATTTCGCCCCCATACACCCCCAACGTTAAGTATTGTCAAGCCACAGCCCGCCCGCTAACTTTTCCCCCAGTGCCCCCGTCTTATCGGTGTGAGACGAAAAGCAATCATCATCGGAATCGTAACCATCCTGCTGAGCGCGGTCGGCGCCGAGAGCTCCCCGGTATACAACCGGGTCGTCTCCTCCGTCCGCAGCGTCACGCAGAACTTCGGCGACCTCCAAAAGGCCGAATCCATGAATTCGGTGGAACGCTTCGTCTTCAGCCTGGTCCTCGCCAACTCCAAGGCGCCGGCCACCGCCGCCAACATTTATTCGGGCCGCACCGGTCGCACCTAACCAAAGCCGTCCACTTTTAAACCAAAAACGCTCCCTGAGGCTGAGGCCGCAGGGAGCGTTTCTCTTTTAATGCTACTACGATGCTTATTTCTTCCTCGGGGCAGCCTTCTTGGCCGGAGGAGCGGCCGCGCACGGGCTGGTCTTCACGTTTTCCACCTTGGCCTTTTCCACTTCCATGGTCAGCATGAAGGGATCCTTCGTGAACGCCTTCGGTACGCCCGTCCACTGAATGGTCGTCCCGGTTTCCGGCTTGCCGGCCAGCGGGGCATCCAGTTTCAGGGTGATTTCGGCTACCGGGTTACCCTGCGAATCGGGCAGCGGGATCGCGACCAGCAAGTCCTTGCTCTTGCAGGCCGGCTTGCCTTCCAGCAGCGTGCCCTTCATCGGCGGCACGCCCGAATCCTTCAGTTCGCTCTCGAAGTACGTGGTGCCTTTCTCATCGGCCAGCGCACCTTTGATGCGCATCCACAGCGCCAGTTGCGGATTGCTCTGCTCGAATTCCGCCTGCTTGCGCTGCATGATCGCCGTCGCGGTTTCAATCTTCAAGTCGGCCGGAGGCAGCGGGTTGGCCTTCGCCATCGTCTTCAACGCATCCAGACCGTCCAGGCTGCCATGGAAGCTGCTGTACGCGCTCTCCAGGTAGTTGTTCAGCGCCTTCGGGTCCATCGTGCCGCCCAAGGTCGGGTCGATCGCCGCGGCGCGCGCGAATTCATAAAGCGCCTGCGGAACCTTCTCCGGACCGGAGGTCTGCTGGCAACGCAGCGCGCGTCCCAACTGATACGCGATCAGCGCGTTCTCCGGATACTTCTCCAACGCCTTCTTATAGCTGGCTTCGCCGGTTACGCATTCCTTGGCATCCTTGTTCGCCGTGTAACGATTCATGGCATCGGCGCCCGGCTTGGTGGCAACGTACATCTGGGTGTCCTTGGCCACTTTCTCCATGGTCGTCTTGCCTTCGTTCCACTGCGCGTCGGTGGCCGCCGCGGGCTTGTTCGCGGCCGTGAAGAACACCGGCACGAAATCCTGCAACTCTTTCGCGGCAGCCTCGCCTTGCGACATCTGTTCCGGCGTAGGAGCCGGAATCTTCGTCAGGTTTACGGCAATCTGGTAGAGCACTGTCAGAATCATCTGCGGACCGGCCTTCGGGTCCGTGTAGACTTTTTTCAGATCGCGCTGCATCAGGCCATGTCCGACTTCAACCACCTTCGCGGGCTGGTTGCTGCCCGCATACGCGGTGATGTAGTAATACAGGCGGTCGTCTTTCCAATCCGAATCCGGGTACTTCTGAGCCCAGGTATCCAGATCTTTCAGCAGAGCCGCCGGATTGGTCAGATCTTTCAGGGTTTGGTTGTAGATGTCGTATTCGCCCTGATCTTTGACCTTCTTCTCTGGGGGCGCCGCCTGCGCATGCGCAAGCTGAGCCGCACCCGTGAGAGCCACGGCACCCAAAACGGCGACAGCCGCGATTCTATGGTACGTCCGATAAAACATATGCAACGTATGCCTCCTGCCAAATTCCGCTAAATTTAGAAATGTAATCGCACGGGCTGCCGGGAATGCAAACTGGGCGTGACCACGGAGCCACCCGCTACTGGTGGACACTTGCGGAGTATAGCCGAACCATTTTCGTGGTGCAACCTGATGGACGTCCTTTTACCGCGCACAGTTTCCTTCCCGGCCCAAATCCAGCATATTGCCCCTGTGGCGTCATTATGATCAGACAATAGTAAGGTTTGCGTCACGTTTCCGGGAAATCCCTCGCCGGGGACGATATGCTAGGAAGTCCGATCCGCTCTCACATGCGCTATTTTGACCTCGCAATCATTCTGCTCTACCTGGTGGCGATCACGATATTCGGGGCGCGCTTTCGCACCGGCCAAAAGAACCTTAAAGACTATTTCCTCGGCGGCCGCACGGCGCCGTGGTGGGCCATCAGCCTCTCGATTGTCTCGGCCGAAACCAGTACCCTCACCATTGTCGGAACCCCTGCCCTGGCCTTCGGCGGCAACCTCGGCTTCCTGCAGATCGTCCTCGGCTACCTGCTCGCTCGCATTGTGATCTCCGTTGTATTTTTACCCCAGTATTTCCGCGGCGAAATGTTTACCGCGTACGAACTCATGCGCCGCCGCTTCGGCGAAAAGGTCCGCAAGCTCACCGCGTCCATCTTCCTGATCACCCGTGCTCTCGCCGAAGGCGTCCGCGTCTTCGCCATCTCTCTGGTCATCTCGATCGTCCTCGGTACCGGCGAAATTGCTTCCATTATCCTGATCGTTCTGCTCACCCTCTTCTACACCTTCGAAGGCGGCATGACCGCCGTGATCTGGACCGACGTGGTGCAGATGACCCTCTACGTGATCGGCGCCATCGCCAGCTTTTTCATCATCCTGCACCAGATTCCCGGGGGCTGGGAACACGTCGCTCTGGTGGCAGGCGCCGCTCACAAATTCACCATCTTCGATTTCCGCTTCACGCCCGACATGGAGTTCTTCTCCCGCACCTATAGCTTCTGGGCCGGAATCGCCGGCGGCTGCTTCCTCACTACCGCCACCCACGGCACCGACCAGCTCATGGTCCAGCGCCTCCTGAGCGCCCGCGACCAGGCACAGAGCCGCACCGCCCTGCTCACCAGCTGGGTTGTCATCCTGGTCCAGTTCGTTCTCTTCCTGTTAATCGGTGTGCTGCTCTATGTCCACTACCAGGATCTGGGCCTCGCGGCGCCCGCGCAGAAGGATCGCCTGTACCCCGAATTCGTCTGGAATAACCTGCCCCCGGGACTCGCCGGGCTGATCATCGCCGCCATTTTAGCTGCCGCCATGGCCAACCTCAGCGCCGCGCTCAACTCCCTCGCTTCCACCACCGTGGTGGATTTCTACCGCGCCCGCGCCAAGAATGTCAGCGACGCCTCCGCCCTCAAACTCGCCCGCTTCGCCACCATCGCGTGGGGCGCCGTGCTCCTCGCTATCGCCATCGGCGCGCGCCATTCCAAGTCCGTGCTCGAAGTCGGCCTGACCATTGGCTCCATCCCTATGGGCGCGCTGCTTGGCGTCTTTCTTCTCGGCGTGCTCACCCGCAAACCGCGTGAAGGCGCCGCCATCGCCGGCGTGGCCAGCGGACTCGCCACCGTCGTCGGCATCCATTTCTACACCCCGATCGCCTGGACCTGGTACGTCCTCATCGGTACCGTCACCACCTTCACCGTCGGACTGCTCGCCTCGCTCTTCCAGGGCCCCGCGCCCACGCCGGTCGAGGACGCCGGCGTCCGGCAACCCGTGGGCGGCCTGCCCCATCTGCCTTCTCAAAGCGCCAATCCCGAGGCATAATCCCTAATGGACTCCACCACCACACGCACCGAACTGAAGCGCGCGCTCGGACCCTGGGCCGCGGCCTCCATCGTAGTCGGCACCGTCATCGGCAGCGGCATCTTCCTGGTGCCCAAGACCATGATCCAGCGCGTCGGCTCGGTGGAAGCCGTGTTCGCCGTCTGGGTGGTCGGCGGTCTGCTTTCCCTGGCCGGCGCCCTCAGTTACGCCGAACTCGCCGCCGCCCTCCCCGAAGCCGGAGGCGAATACGCCTTCCTGCGCGAGGCCTATGGCCCTTTGTGGGGCTTCCTTTATAGCTGGACCCAGATGTGGGTCGCAAAAAGCGGCTCTATCGCCACCCTGGCCACCGGATTCTTCCTTTACCTCACCACCTTTTTCGAACCGCTCAAGGGCGTCCTTTATACCGTTCCCCTTCCCATCGGGCCCAACGGCGGTCCCTTGGAAATTCAATACGGGCAAATATTCGCCATTGCATTAATACTCTTTCTCGCCTGGATAAACTACTTCGGCGTGAAAATCGGCGGCAATGTTCAGGTGGCGGTCACGTTTCTTAAAGTCGCATTGATCGCCGCCATTATCATCGCCGGACTCGCCCTGGGACATGCCCACGCACCCGATACCGCCGCCGTCTCGCCGTTGACCTTTTCCGGCTTTATCGCCGCTCTGGTGGCCGCCCTATGGGCCTACGACGGCTGGAACAACGTCAGCATGGTCTCCTCGGAAATCAAAGACCCGCAAAAGAATTTGCCGCGCGCGCTAATTGGCGGCACCCTCGCCGTGGTGGCGATTTACATGTTGGCCAATGCCGCTTACTTCCACGTCCTCTCCCCGACTGAGGTTGCCGGAAGCACTCGTGTCGCCGCCGAAATGATGCGCCGCATCTTCCACGATCCCGGCGCCGCCGCCGTCTCCATCGCCGCTATGATCAGCATTTTCGCCGCTTTGAACGGATCTATCCTCTCCGGCGCTCGTGTCCCCTACGCCGCCGCGCGCGACGGCTACTTTTTCTCGGCCGTGGCCCGGGTACATCCCCAACACCACACTCCTGGGGTGTCCAT
>JBDTPR010000154.1:0-11556 GCA_039932635.1 Candidatus Solibacter sp. | reverse complement strand
TCTCTGAAGCCGAGGCGCAGAACCAAGGCGCGGCGGCCAGAACGCCGGTTCCGGCATCGCCGTCGCGCGACCGCCTGCTGCTGGATTTCGGCTGGCGCTTCCACTTCGGACACGCCAACGATGCCGCCCGCGACTTCGGTTTCGGCCTCGGCAGGGCCGGCGGCTTTCAGAAAACCGGCGGCTTCCTTTCCCCCAGCAACCTGACCTACGATGACACCGACTGGAAGCCTGTGAATCTGCCGCACGATTGGGCCATCGACCTCCCGTTCAAGAACGACCCGGCGCTCGCCAGCAAGGGCTCCTACCCGCTGGGGCGCGAGTATCCCGAGACCAGCGTGGGCTGGTACCGCCGTGTCTTCGACCTGCCGGCGGCCGATGCGGGTAAGCGCATCTCGGTGGAATTCGATGGCTCGTACCGCGACACGATGGTGGTGTTCAACGGCTTCTACATCGGGCGGCACGGCGGGGGCTACGATCCCTTCAGCTTCGACCTTACCGATTTCGCCACTCCCGGGGCGCCGAATGTCCTGCTGGTGCGGGTGGATGCCACGCTGAGCGACGGGTGGTTCTATGAAGGCGCGGGCCTCTACCGGCACGTCTGGCTGGTCAACACGGCGCCGGTTCACGTCAGCAAGTGGGGCACCCTGGCCACCGCCAAAGTGCAGCCCGAGCAGGCCACAGTGTCTTTGCGAACGGAGGTGGCGAACCACGGCAAAGGCGCTCAGAGCGTGCGCGTCATCTCGACCCTGCTGGACCCCGCCGGCAAAGAGGCAGGCAAGATCGCGAGCCAGACAGCGGCCATCTCCGAGTGGGGTGAGCGTACCTTCGACCAACAGGTCGTGGTGAAGCAACCCGCGCTATGGTCGCTGGAGCAGCGCAATCTCTACAAGGTGGTGACGGAAGTGGAATCCGGCGGCACCGTGACCGACCGCTACGAAACACGCTTCGGCATCCGCGATCTGAAATTCGATGGCGAGAAGGGTTTCCTCCTCAACGGCAAGCCGGTCAAAGTGAAGGGCACGTGCAACCATCAGGATCACGCGGGCCTTGGCGTGGCGCTACCCGACGCGATGCAGCACTTCCGCATTCGCAAGCTCCAGGAAATGGGCTGCAACGCGCTGCGCACATCGCACAACCCACCGACGCCAGAACTGCTCGACGCCTGCGACGAACTCGGCATGCTGGTGCTCGACGAAACCCGCATGCTGTCGTCCAACCCGGAAGGGCTGGCGCAATTTGAGAACATGATCCGCCGCGACCGCAACCATCCCAGCGTCTTCATCTGGTCGATGGGGAACGAAGAGAGCATCTCGCCCACTGAGACCGGGTTGCGTCTGCTCACCTCGATGAAACGCGCGGGATTGCGGCATGACGGTTCGCGGCCCATCAGCATCGCGCCGCCGCCGGCGGGCGACTACATGGGCAAGGGCGGGCTTGCGGTGTGCGACGTCATGGGGTACAACTACGCCGACCCGCAAGCGGAGGGCTACCACAAGGCCAATCCCACCGTCCCTATCCTGGGGACCGAGAATGTCTCGGCGGTAGGTACGCGCGGCGCTTATGTGACCGACCGCGCCAAGGGCACCGTCAGTTCGTACGACCCGTACACGACGACGGGCCGTGCGTCCGCGGAAGGCTGGTGGAGATTTGTCAGCGACAGGCCTTATATCTCCGGCGGCTTCGTGTGGACCGGTTTCGATTATCGCGGCGAACCATCGCCCTACCAGTGGCCGAACATCAGTTCGCAGTACGGCATCATCGATACCTGCGGCTTCCCGAAGGACTCGTTTTACTACTACCAGAGCTGGTGGACCAACAAGCCGGTGCTGCACGTGTTCCCGCACTGGAACTGGCCGGGACTCGAAGGGCAGGACATCGCGGTGTGGGTGCACTCGAACATGGATCGGGTGGAGTTGTTCCACAACGGCCAGAGCCTGGGCGCGAAGGAGATGTCTCAGGACCAGCATCTGGCGTGGCTTGTGAAGTACGCGCCGGGCACGATCGAGGCACGTGGCTTTAAGGACGGCAAACAGATCCTGATCGCGAAGCGTGAAACCACAGGTCCGGCGGCAAAACTGGTCCTCCGGCCCAACCGTCAGGAACTGTCCGCGGATGGCGAGGACGCCGCCGTCTTTGCGGTGGAAGTACAGGATGCCCAGGGGCGCACCGTGCCGGTCACGGAGAACCAGGTGACCTTTAGAATTGCGGGTCCGGGAACGGTGATCGGAACCGGCAACGGGGATCCGACCAATCATGAGCCGGATGGCGGTCCCGCACGGAAAGCGTTTGCCGGGCTGTGCATGGCGATTGTGCAGTCCACCAAGAGTGCGGGGAGCATTCGGGTGGAAGCGACGTCTCCGGGGCTCACTGCGGCCACCGCGACCGTTACGGGCAAGGCGGTGAGACTGCGTCCTCAGGTGGCGGAATGGGCGCGCGACGTTCCCACGGGCACCGGGGTCACGGGACTGTGGAGGCCGGCACCGATGGCCGCGGCAGCGGCGGGGAATAATCCGATGGCACTCGCCGGCGGCGGTGTCGAGATGGTCTTCACGCTGCGTCAGGATGGAGGTGCTCTCGCAGGCACGTTGGAATCATCGGGAGGCGGAGGCTTCGGGGGCCGTGGCGGTGCCGCCGGCGGTCCGCTTCAGGATGGAAAAGTCGATGGCGCGAATGTCTCGTTCCGCGTGGGTAACACGACTTATACAGGCACGATGAATGGCGACCGCATCGAGTTGCAGAGGAGTGGAGGCGGCGGAGGCCGCGGTGGACGCGGAGGGCCAGCCACGCCGGCGGCCGCGGGTCCGCGCCCGGCAATCGGTCCGCCCTTGAATGGTACGGATCCATCGTTCGGCGCCGGAGGGGGCGGGCTGGGTGGCGGTCAGGCGCCGGGACCGCTGATTCTGCGTCGGGTGGCAAGATAGCGCCGTTCGCGTGGAGGCCGGCAGTATCATGCCGGCGGCAGTTATGTGCGTGACCAGCGCCCACGATAAGGTGGTGTAAGTCCACCGGCCGGGGGCTACGCAAGAAATACTCGAAACTCTGAAATCTTTACTATGTACTTCTAACTACCAAGCGCCCTGGCGTCCCGTACGTGCTGATTTGAAGGCGACCCGGTTTGGAGCGTTAACTGCTCTAGTCGAGGAAATCACAAATCTGAGAACCTGGGTGCCCTGACACGTCCGGGGATTCGGCAGCCTTGTTGCGGACTGTGCGAACCCGAATTTTCAGAGCGCATTCCAAAAAACCAGGTCTGTAAACGCTTGTGGACGCAGCGCCTCACGCTGGCGTGGCGGCTCGTGAGCGCCGGGAAGTTTCTACGAAAGGAACACAAAAAGTGTACGCAGATACTCGTGAACTCTCCATAACTATCGCAAGGAATTGCCATCGATGCGGCCGGGAATACCGCGCCACGCCGAGCTGCCGGGTTTGTACCACCTGTCGGAAGCCGCGGGTTCAGGCGGCCAGACCGGTCTCCAAGCACCTCACGCTACGGCAGAACCAACTCGTGGATCTCATCATTCAAGGGAAGCTAAATAAGGAGATCGCCTATCATTTGCATTTAAGCGAAGGCACCATCAAAACCTATCTGAGTGCGATCTTCGATAAACTCGGCGTTAGCAATCGGACCGAACTCGCCGTGTGGGCGCTGACCCAGCGCGAACACGCCGCCTGACGGGACGGGCGGAGGCGCCGCGAGTCCCTGAGCGCGTAGTGTGCGCGACAATGGGAACTCATGCGCATTCTCTACGGTTACCTCCGCAACTATTGGAAACTCGCGGCGACGGCGCTGGTGCTGGCGGCGATCAATCAGATCTTCTCGCTACTGGACCCGTGGATCTTCCGCTTCATCATTGATAACTACGCCACCAAGTACAGCCAGTACACCGGTGCCCAGTTTATACAGGGAGTGAGCTGGCTGCTGGCCGCAGCGGTGGGCGTGGCCTTCGTGTCGCGCGTCGCCAAGAATTTCCAGGACTACTGCGTCAATCTGATCACGCAGCAGGTGGGCGCGCGCCTCTATGCCGACGGCATACGCCATTCGCTCGAACTGCCGTACACACTTTTTGAGGATCAACGCAGCGGCGAGACCTTGGGCAAACTGCAGAAGGTCCGCACCGACGTAGAGAAGCTGATCACGATGGCCGTGAACCTGGTGTTCACAACGCTGATCGGGCTGGTCTTCGTTATCGTGTACGCGTCGCGCGTCCACTGGAGCGTGGTGCCTGCGTACCTGCTGACCGTGCCGCTGCTCGGCGGTTTGAGCAAGGTGCTGAGCCGCAAGATCAAGGAAGTGCAGAAACACATCGTGCGCGAGACTACGGCGCTGGCCGGCGCCACCACAGAGAGCCTGCGCAATATCGAACTGGTGAAGAGCCTGGGCCTGGCGCAGCAGGAGATCGAGCGGCTCAATGCCACCACCGCGAAAATCCTGAAGCTGGAATTGAAGAAGGTACGCTATCTGCGCAGCCTCAGCTTCATTCAAGGCACATGCGTAAACCTGCTGCGTACGTCGATTCTGTTCCTCATGCTGTACCTGATCTTCACGCAGCGCATCACGGTGGGGCAATTCTTCTCGCTCTTCATCTATTCGTTCTTCATCTTTGGCCCGCTGCAGGAACTGGGCAACGTGATCAACGTGTACCGCGAGACCGAAGTGTCGCTGAACAATTTCGAAACGATACTGAATCTGCCGCCGGAGCCGCGGCCGGCCAATCCGGTGACCGTCGATTTCCTGAATCAACTGCGCTTCGACCAAGTGAGTTTCCAGCACCAGTCGGCCTCGGCGCCCGCGCTGCGTGAGATTTCGTTTGAAGTGAATCGCGGCGAGACCATCGCGTTCGTCGGGCCGAGCGGGGCTGGGAAGACCACGCTGGTGAAATTGCTGGTGGGCCTGTACCGTCCGCAAAATGGCCACATCTTCTACAACGGCGTAGCGGAGGACGAAATCGCAATCGACCGCTTGCGCGAGCGCATTGGCTTCGTCACGCAGGATGCGCAGTTGTTCTCCGGTTCGATCCGCGAGAATCTGCGTTTCGTGCGGCCGGGCGCCACCGATGAGGAGTGCATGCAGGTGCTCGAGCAGGCGTCCGTGCAGGGTCTGCTGGGGCGCGCCGATCAGGGTCTGGATACGGTGATCGGAGAGGGCGGCATCAAGGTTTCAGGGGGCGAGAAGCAGCGCCTGTCGATTGCGCGAGCGCTGCTGCGCAAGCCGCAATTGCTGGTGTTCGACGAGGCCACGTCGTCGTTGGATTCCCTGACCGAGGAAGAGATCAGTCAGACGATCCGCGATGTGGCGGCCAGTCGCGATGCCATCACCTGCCTGATTGCCCACCGCCTCTCCACCGTCCTGCACGCCGACCGGATTTACGTGTTGGAGCGCGGCAAGATCGTGGAGTTCGGCCGTCACTCGGAGTTGCTAGCCAATAAGGGGCTGTACTACGCGATGTGGCGACAACAGGTGGGAGAAAGCAGTTCCGACTTCGCTGGAGTAAGGTAGGACGAGCGCAAAAAGGCCCAATCGTAGCCGCGACCGTGAGGGAGCGGTCGGCACACAGCGGCGCCCGAAGAACGCTCCCTCAGGGTCGCGGCTCTGATGGGTCACAACAATTCGCAGCTTCTGACGGTCGCGGCTCTGACGGGCTTGGCCCTACTTGCGGAGGAGCGCGAAGTGCGGATCGAGCGCTACCTTCAACGGCGCCGCCGTGAGGGGCACCGTGAAGGTCACCGGATCGCTGGCGGAACGAACCCACTGCGTGATGGTTTTGCCCCTCGCCACGGTGATCTCCACGGGCGCCGTTGCGCTGAAATCGTCGTCGACGCCGGATTGCGTTACGGTACCTATCAGCTTCAGATTCGGCGCCTTGCCCTTGATGCTCCAATTCAGTTTGAGGGCCGGCACACCGGTGCCATACACCCACTGCTCGAAGAAACTCTCCAACTTCGGGTCGTCGGATTTCGGCGGCAAGTATTCCGAGGCGAGGAGGCGGAATTCTTCGGTGGTGATGTCCTTGCGGTCGTAGCGTTTGCTGATTTCGGCGAGCAGCGCGAGGAATTTAGCGTCTCCCATTCTGGCGCGCAACATTTGCATGATCCAACTCCCCTTGCCGTAGGTAATGGCGCGCCACGCACGCGGCTCCTGCGACGTCTCCAGGCGCGTGCCCAGCACGATGGGACCTGCCGCTTCCACCACCTCGCCGCTCTCGCTCTTGGCCATGAGATTGTCTCGATAAGTATCGAGCATGATTTCCAGCGACTTGGTGCCGCGCCGCTTCTCCAGGTAGAGCAGGGCGCTGTAATTGGAGAGGGCCTCCATCAGCCAGTTATCTCGATAAGTGGCGGGTGTGACCCGATTTCCCCACCATTGATGCGCGGTCTCGTGCGCCTGTAGAACGTCGCGGTAGAACATCTCCGAGGAGGCGCTGCCGCCGCTGACGCGGGCGCCCGGAATGGCCTTTAAATAGGCCAGGGTGGAAAGGTAGATCAGCCCCGGAAAACCTTGTCCGAAAGTGCCCGGGATGGGCGACACCGTGAGGTGCGGAAGTGCGGGGGGGCCGAAGCGCGCCGCCATGAATTCCATTGCCGAGGCCACTTCGGAGGCCAGTGTCTGCAGGTGTTCGATGGGATTCGGCAGGTGCGACTCCATGGCCGCTACGGCGGATTCCATTGGGTCCGCGCGACGCCTCGCCATGCCCGTCATCGGCGCGAGCGTGGGCGGCGGCGGAGCGGTCGTGTGTTGTAGGGCGGCTTCCAGCTTGCGATTGGCGCACACGTCTACCACATAGCCGTTGCGCTCCATTTTGACGTGCTCGTAATCGCCCAGGTTGAAGGCCGCAATGCGGATGGGCGCGCTGGTCTTGCGGCGCACGACGCGCGTCTCGCCTTCGGTGCGTTCTTCCACCGTGTCGCCAACGCTGACCAGGTCGAGAGTGTGGGGGAAGCGGAAGGTGAGGTCGTAGTTGGAGAAGCGGTGCCCGTTGGCCGGATACCAGTTGGCGCGCGAGGTCACGTAGAAGACGTGATCGCCGGCATCGTGAATCACCTGGCCGGTGTGATGGAATTCGAATTCGTACTCGCGGCCGCCGCGCAGGGGTTCGGCGGGAACAACCAGAAAGAGATTGTTGCCGCCGCGCGAAAGGTTGAGCCGCGAGGTCTCTGCCTGCAGCAGTTCCGCGGGCACGCCGTCCACCTTAACTTCGGTGACCGACATTTCCCGCGCAATTTCAAACGGCGCCACTGCAAGTTCCGGAGCGGTCACTCGGGCCTTGAGACGGGTGACCACATTCAAGGTGAAATCGGGCATCACCGTGGCTTCGATGCGGTAGTCGCCGACCAGCGGATCGCGTGCCGGCGCCACCGGATTCTTGCGCGTGGACTTGGCGGGAAAACTGGTCCACGTGTCGAAAAACAGACGATTCTCGCGCGTGGTGAGCTGTCCCGCCATGATCTGCTCGATATTGTCGGGGTCGTACACCAGATCGAAATTGCCTAGCTTGGTGCTGCGGAACATGCCGGCGAAAAGGTGATTTTTACGTTCGGCGCCGCCCAACAGATCGAGCGTAAGTCGCACCTGATAGCTCGTGCCCAGATTGCGCAGGACGGGGCTCCACTGCTCGTCCAGGACGGGCGCCATCTCGGGGGCCTTGCGATTCGCGGGATTGGCCGCCATCTGGCTCTTTAACTGGTCGTAGACATCGCCGGTGAAGAGCAGGACGGCTGCGCGAATGTGATCGTCGAGATTCGGCGCGTCGATGAAGGCGGAGAGCGAGCGGCGCTCGGCGCGGTCGGGCGGGAGCAGAATCACTTCGCCATCGCCGCCCTCCACTTCCGTGGAGAAGACGGCGGCCAGGCGCTGGCCTGCTACCGGCTTGCTGAAAATGAGGTAGCCATCGGTCAGATAGATGCGGATGTCTTCCTTGATGAGGGTGAGATCGCGGACGCGGTAGCACTCTTCGCGGTCGAAGCTGTTCTCGCGGATGGCGCGCGCCATGTCGGCGGCCTTTCCGCCCAGCGCAGGGAAGGGGAGTAGCAAGACCAGAAGCAGAAGCGAGCGAGGCATGATCCTTAGTCTACCCGGATGGCACGGCGACGGCGGGGGCAGGACATCCGAAGCAGAGCCGCGACCGTTAGGAAGCGGTTGCTAACTGGGTTTTCTTGAAATTAGTAACGCTTCCTCACGGTCGCGGCTCCGATCGGCACGCAAATCTGCGAGCCCTGCGAAGAAAGCAAGCAGGTGTAGTACAAAACGCGTTAGGTCTCACTCGGGAGCGAGGCCGCCGCGATCTGGGCGATGTCCAGCAACCTGGGCGGCGACTGGGTTACCGTGCCTAGCGCATCGCGGAACATGGTCTGGCAGAAGGGACAGGCTGTACCGATCACCTGCGCGCCCGTGCCCACCAGTTCCTCTACGCGCTCCAGGTTGACTCGCTTGCCCTTTTCCTCGCCGAGGAACATCTGGCCGCCGCCCGCTCCGCAGCAGAAGGAACGCTCGCGCGAGCGGCCTGCTTCCACCACGGTCGCGGTCTGCGCGATCACGCTGCGCGGCTCGTCGTACTTGTCGCGATACCTGCCGAGGTAGCAGGGGTCGTGGTAAACCACGGTCTCACGCGAAGGTCCCGCGGACGGCAGCTTGCTTTGCAGGCGCGCCAGCAGTTCGCTGTGATGCTCGATTTCGAAGGTGGCGCCGGCCTCCCGCCAATCGTTGCCGATGGTGCGCACGCAATGCGGGCAGATCGAGACCATCTTCTTAATGTTCGACGCTTTGAGCGTTTCGATATTGGTCTCGGCAACCTGCGTGAAAGCCAGATCGTTGCCGAGACGGCGCGCCGGGTCGCCGGTGCATTTCTCTTTCTTCAGGACGCCGAAGGTCACGCCTGCATGGCGCATCACGCGCACCAGCGCGAGCACGATCTCGCGGCCCTGCGGGTCGTAAGACCCCATGCAGCCCAACCACAGGCAGTATTCCTGCGTGCCGTCGTAGAGCGGCAGCCCACTCTTCTCGATGAATTTCTGGCGCTCGCTGGTGGCGAAGCCCATCGCGTTGCCGTTGCGCTCCAGATTCAGGAAGAGCTTGGTGCCGTAGTCGTTCTCCCACTTACCGGTGTTCACGGCGCCGCGGCGCAGCCCGATCATCATGGGCAGATGTTGGATGCCCACGGGACACTGAAATTCGCAGGCGCCGCACGTGGTGCACTGGAACACGGCTTCGTCGCTGATGTGCGCGCCCATCAGCGGCGCTTCATTGGCGGCGCCATGCTCGTTGAGGTAGCCGCGTAGCCCGAGGATGATCTCCTTGGGGTTGAGGATCTTTCCCGTGTTGGTAGCGGGGCAGTGCTCCGAGCAGCGGCCGCATTCCACGCAGCTAAAGGCCTGGAGCGCATCCAGGCGCGTGATGTCCTTCCCGGTGTCGAGTCCGAAATCTTCGTCGCCGGAAAGCGGTGGAATACGGCTGAAGCCATCGCGCTTGAGGAACACTGTGGCGGGGCTCAATACAAGGTGCAGGTGTTTGGTGTGCGGAATCAGAGGCAGGAATATCAGCAGCGATAGGGTGTGCAGCCACCAGACGCTCTGGCCGAGCACGGTCTCCTCGTCGATCCACAGAGCCGCGAGGTATGTGACCATCAGCGTGAAAATCAGGAAGGCGATGAAGCCCGATTCGGGCGCCACTTTGCCGAGCCATTTGGGCCGCACGAGGAAGCGGCGAACGAACAGTCCGGCGATTGAGATCGCGACCGTGACCGCCCATACAGCGACGAAACCGAAATAGAAACTGCCGAAGCCCGAGTCTGGCGTGAGGAAGCGTGCGCCGAACGCGGACGTGAGGTGTTTGAGCGTGATCAGGCCGAAGGCGAGAAAGCCCCAATAGACGAAGGCATGCGCCAACCCGGGGAGGGGCCGCTGTTCGATCACCTTCCCCTGCAGCATGACTTCCCACAGAAATAGCCTGATTCTGGGCCAAAGTGGAGAGATTTCGAAATCCGACGTGGCTCGTGAACCGCGAATCACGTTCAGCACTCTGTGAAAACGCCACCAAAACAGGGCTAACGAAGTCAGGAGGATTAAGACAAGTACTGCCCGTTCCAGCACGGTTGCGTCGGTCATATACAGTCAGTTTTGACTGTAGCATGCGAGGAGTGAAGCAAGGTCCGGTTAGAATAGAAGGATGGAGGGACTTTGCGAATAGTGGTTTCCGGCGCGGCCGGTTTTGTTGGGTCGCACATGTGCGATCGATTGCTGGCGGAAGGCCATCGGGTTGTGGCGCTGGATAACTTCCTCACCGGAGCGGCTGCCAATCTTGCGCATCTGAACGGTCGGCCGGATTTCAGCTTCATTGCCCAGGACATCACTCACCCTTTCGATGTCGAGGGCGAAGTGGATTGCGTGGTCAACATGGCGTCGCCCGCGAGTCCCAAGGATTACCTGGAGCATCCCATCGAGACTCTCGACGTGGGCTCGATCGGGTCGCGCAATATGCTGGAGCTGGCGCTGCGCAAGGGCGCCCGCTTCCTGGTGACCTCTACCAGTGAATGCTACGGCGACCCGCTGGTGCATCCGCAGGTGGAGACTTATTGGGGCAACGTGAATCCCGTGGGTCCGCGGTCCTGCTACGACGAGAGCAAGCGCTTCGCCGAGGCCATCACGATGGCCTATCATCGCAAGCACGGAGTGCGGACGAACATCGCGCGTATCTTTAATACTTATGGTCCGCGCATGAAGCTGAATGATGGGCGCGTGGTGCCGGCGTTCCTCGATCAGGCGTTGCGCGACCAGCCCATGACGGTTTTCGGCTCCGGCTCGCAGACGCGCAGTTTCTGCTACGTGACGGACCTGGTGGATGGGCTTTACCGGCTGATGCATTCGGATGAGCGCTATCCCGTGAACCTTGGCAATCCGCGTGAGATGACGATTCTGGAATTCGCCGAGCACATACGACGCATGACCGGAACGAAATCCGAAATCGTGTTCGAGGCGCTGCCGGAAGACGACCCGAAGCAGCGCAAGCCCGACATCACCAAGGCGAAAGCGGTGCTCGGCTGGGAGCCTCGCGTGGAACTAGAGGACGGCTTGCGCGAGACGGTCGCGTACTTCAAGGGCCTCACGGCGGTGGTGGCATGAGGCGTAGCCAGACATATCCCAAGGCGCTCCCCACGAAGTAATACGGGAAGTCGGACCAATCGAAGTACGAGCCGAGGATTGTGCGGCCGAGGAAGTTGGCGCGCAGGGTTTCGAGCACGGGCGGGTGCCAGAGCTGCATGAACTCCAGCAGGCACGTGACGGCGAGGACGCCGGCGGCGATGCGCCCGGCGCGCCAGTTCGGACGGCAAATGGCGAAGAGCAGGCACCAGAGGATTTCGTAGATCACGCCGCCCGCCGAATCGTGTACCCAGTGTTCGCCGGGGCCTTGATAGTAGCGCTTGCTGTAGAGGCCGGCGGGCACAATGAAGGCCAGGGACGCAAGGCCTACGACGGTGCGGCGCGAGATGGCGCGATTCCACGTCATGGGTGCACAGTAGCATTCCGACAGGGCGGGATGCTAACGTTCCGCATCAGCCAAACCCC
>JBDTPR010000153.1:0-11568 GCA_039932635.1 Candidatus Solibacter sp. | reverse complement strand
ATCGGCAAGTTCCTTTCGGATCCGGTCTGGTGGTTCTTTCTTTTCTGGCTGCCCAAGTACCTGCAGGAAAGGTATAGCCTTCCCCTGGAATCGCCAAATCTCCTGCACGACATTCGCCTGCCTCTGCTGATTCTCTATCTTGCGGCCGATGTGGGCAGTGTTGCAGGCGGGTGGTTGTCGGGCAGCCTGATCAATCGCGGGTGGTCCATCAACGCGGCACGCAAGACCGCCATGCTGATCTGTGCGCTGAGCGTGCTGCCAGTACTGTACGCGCCGTACGCACCCAACATGTGGGTCTTCATCGCCATCTTGAGCCTGGCGCTGGCGGCGCACCAGGGCTGGTCGGCCAACCTGTTCACCACGGCTTCGGACATGTTTCCGCGCGTGGCGGTGGGCAGTGTTGTGGGCATTGGCGCAGCCATGGGCGCGCTGGGCAATGTGCTGATGCTGAAGGCGACGGGGCTGATCGTAACCTGGACAAACAGCTACTTCCTGTTGTTCATGTACTGCGGTTCGGCGTACCTGGTGGCGCTCGGAATCATCCACTTGCTTTCGCCGCGGCTTGAACAGGCGAAGGTGGATTAACGGTGTGACTCCGCGCTGGCGCACGGCGGCGGCGCTCCTGGTGCTGTTGCTGGTCACGGCGGCGTTCTACTGGAAGCTCACGATCTCGCGCGACTGGACCTTCCTGGAAGGTCCGGATCAGGCAAATGTGGTGCGCCCGTGGCTGGATTACGAGGCGCGCGAATTCCACGCCGGGCGTTTTCCGCTGTGGGATCCGTACGAGTGGGCGGGACACTCGCTGATCGGGCAGGTACAGCCCGGAATTGCGAACCCGCTGAATTGGATCCTGTTTGCCATGCCGCTGAGCGACGGCCATATTCCGGTGAGCACGCTGCACTGGTATTGGGTGACGATCCACTGGCTGGGCGCCGTGTTCTGCTTCGCTCTGTGCCGCGATTTGGGCGCGGGTTACGTGGCGTCGTTGCTGGGCGGGTGCATTTTCAGTCTCGCGGGATTCGTGGGGCATACCGACTGGCCGCAGCTTCTGATGTCGGCCATCTGGGTCCCGCTGGTGCTGCTGTTCTTCGCGCGCGCGGCACGGGGTCTGGCGCCGGATGCGAGCAGCGCGCTGGGCGGGGCCGCGCTGGGGATGGCATTCCTGGGCACACATCACGTGGTGCCGACCTTCACGGCGGTGCTGGTGGGCACGATGTGGCTGGCGTATGTCGCGCTCGATTGGAGGCGCGTCGCCCGGTGGCGGCATGCGGCAATTTTCTTCGCAGTGTGGCTGATGGTGAGCGCGGTGCAAGTGCTGCCGGCGCTCGAGTACGCGAAGCAATCGCTGCGTTGGGCGGGCGCGGCGGAGCCTTTGCGATGGGGGCAGCCCGTACCCTATGAAGTGCACGCGCAATACTCGCTGGGATGGCCTTCGGTGGCGGGCATTGCGGTGCCGGGGATTTCGCTGCACGCCAATCCTCACGTGGGTTTCGCGGCGCTGCTGCTGGCTCTGGCCGTGGTGTGGCGGCGGCGCGGCGACGCTCGCGTACGCTGGTTTGGAGTGGTGGCGCTGGGCGGCCTGCTGCTCGCGCTGGGCAAGGACTTCCCGCTGTACTGGTTGATCTACCGCTTCGTGCCGATGGTGGAAAAGGCGCGCGAGCCGGCGATGGCGATTGCTTTGTGCCAGGTGGGAATTGCGGCGCTGGCCGCGCTCGGCGCGTCGATGGGAAAGCGGGCGTGGGTCGCCCCCGTGGCGCTCACGATCTTCCTGGCGGAGGCGGTGTACGATGCGCCGCGCCTGGCACGCTTCGACCGGCGCGATTCGTACGCAGCGATGATCGCGGGGCAGGCCGACATCGCGACGTTCCTGAAAGCGCAAGCAGGATGGTTCCGCGTGGACTTCGACGATGCCGACGTACCTTACAATTTCGGCGACCTTTACGGCATCGAGCAGTTCGGCGGCGTGGGCAGTTCGCTGCCGATACGCACGCATCAATTGCTGGGCCGTGCGGAGACCCCGGGGCTCTTCGGCGTGCGCTATCGGGTGACAGGTAAGGATCCGCTGCCGGGGCAGGAGGAGGTCTTCCGGTCGCGCAGTGGCTTGCGCGTTTACCGCGATTCGCGGATCGGGGAGCCTATGTGGGCGTGGCGCGAATCGCCGTGCGCCGTGCCGGATCGTTTACGCATGGTGTCGCGCACGTCGGAATTGGTGACAGTGGAAGCGGAGATGGGGTGCCCCGGACTCGTGGTGGTGGGCGACGCCTACTATCCTGGCTGGCGCGCGCGGGTGGATGGCGTACGGCGGCCGGTGCAGGAGCTGGATGCCGTGCGCGCGGTGCGCACGGAGCCGGGGCGGCACGTAATCGAGTTTCGCTATCGCCCAGCATCGATGTACTGGGGCTTCGGGCTGACGATGTTGGGACTTTCGATTACGGCGTTTCTCTGGCTGCGAAGCCGTTTGGAGATGAAGCATGAATCTTGATTTGAACGGGCACGCGGCGATTGTGACGGGAGCGGCCAGCGGAATCGGACTGGCTTGCGCGCGAGGGCTGGCGCGCGAAGGCTGCCGCGTCGCGCTGTGGGATGTGGACCCGTCGGTGGAGGCGCAGGCCTCGGCGCTGGCCGATGAATTGGGCGGCTCGACGATGGGCGTGATTGTGGACGTGGGCGATCTCGCGGCCGTGGAGGCGGCGGTGGTGGCGACCGAACACGAACTGGGCGCGACGGCGCACCTGGTGCACGCGGCGGCCGTGGAGTCGGGCAAGTTCGGCTTCCCATTTACCAATCTGGAACCGGCGGATTGGGAGCGCGTGCTGCGCGTCAACATCATGGGGATGGTGCACGCGGCACATGCGCTGGCGCCGCGAATGATCGCGCGCAAGGCGGGCTCGATGGTGTTTGTCGCCTCCATCGCGGGACAGATCGGCTCGCAGACCGATCCGCCGTACAGCGCCAGCAAGGCGGCGAATATCAACTTCGCGCAATGCCTCGCGAAAGATCTGGCGCCGCACAACGTGCGCGTAAATGTGGTGAACCCGGGCATGGTGCGCACGCCGTTGAATCAGCGCGTGTGGCAGGCGTGGAACGAATTGCAGGCGCCCGACGCGCGCCGCACGTATGAGCAATGGGCGGAGGATAAGATCCGCTCGGTGACGCCGTTGGGACGCTGGCAGGAGGCGGACGATGTCGCCGACATGGTGGCGTTCCTTTCGTCGGAGCGGGCGCGGCAGGTGACGGGGCAGACCATCAATGTGGATGGCGGCCAGGTTATGCACTGGTAGCTTCGGACTTCCGTCTGCCCTGCATCAGCGCGGGTAATTGGGTGAGTAGGCGGGGTCGTCAGCTCGCGCGATCAGGCGGCCGCCTTTGACCCAGTGATCGCCGCGCGCCGCGAGGTGGTAGGTCATGCGCTGGCGCCATTCCTTGAGCACCGTTTCGGCCGCGGGGTCGGACGCGATGTCGTGCAATTCGCCGGGATCGCGCTGCAGGTCGAACAACTGCTCGCTGGCATCCTGCGCGTGGAAGATGTACTTGTAGCGCGCGTCGGCGAGCGCGTTCCAATGATTCTCGGGACCGTAGCAGACGCCGTGTTCGAGATCGAGAAATTTGCGCCAGTCCGCATCCTTGCCGGCAATCAGCGGCAGCAGACTGCGGCCATCCAGCGGACGCGCGGATGGCGCCTTTGCGGCATCGAGGAACGTGGGGAGAACGTCGCGCAGTTCCACCACTTCGTCTCGGGTGGAACCGCGGCGCGCGGTCAACATACCCTCCGGCCAGCGCACCATCATGGGGACTCTCGCGGAGCCCGCATAGGCATACGACTTGCGCCAGAGGTGATGGTCGCCAAGCATGTCGCCGTGATCGGAGAAAAAGATGATGAGCGTTTCTTCCAGGAGGTTGCGCCTGGTCAGCGATTCGATGATGCGGCCGATTTGTTCGTCGATGAAAGTTATGGAGCCGTAATAGCCCTGCCGCGAGCGGCGAACCTGATCGGCGCCCAGATCGCCGTGCCACGCATCGCTTTGCGGACCACTGCGCGGCGCGAAGCGCTTCGCCCAGGCGCCTACCTGCGCGGGCGGCAGGGCGGTGTCCTCATACATGCGCCAGAAGCGCTCCGGCGGATCGTAGGGACTATGCGGGCGTGCGAAGGACACCTTCAAAAAGAAGGGTTCCGGCCGCTGGTATGTGTCGATCCACGCGGCGGCGGTCTGGCCGGTCCACGTGGTGGGATGCAGACGCTCGGGCAGGGCATAGGGGCGGGCGTCGAAATCGTTCCAGCCGAGTCCGGTGGCGTCGGGATCGAGATGCGGGGCCTGTGAGAGGAACCAACTGCGGTAGTCGCTGCGGAAGTCCACCGATTCGACGCGGCCCGACTCGTCGAGCAGCGTCTGATGATAGCCGTGGACATTGCGCTGCGGGTGATAATGCAGCTTGCCGATGGCGGCGGTGTAGTAGCCCGCGCCGGCCAGGGCGCGCGGCATTTCGACCGGATACTTCGCGCCCACCTCCGCGTAGCGAAGCATGCCGTGGTTCCAGGGCGCGAGTCCGGTGAGCAGCGCGGCGCGCGCCGGGGTACAGGTGGGTGTGGAGGAATAGGCGTTGGTAAAGCGCACGCCCTGCGCGGCAAGTTGGTCGAGATTAGGCGTGCGTATGGCGCGATTGCCGGCGGAACCGAGGCAATCGGCGCGCCACTGGTCGGCCATCAGCAGCAGGATATTAGGGCGCGAGGGCTTGGGCCGCGCGACTTGCGGCAGGAAGGCCGGAGCGACCGCGGAGTTGCGCAGCAGGTCGCGGCGCGTCATGCGTTGGCCTCGCGGTACGAAAGGATGGCGTCGGCGATGCGACGGCTGGCGTGGCCATCGCCATAGGGGTTGTGCACGCGCGACATGCGGGCGCGCTCGTCATCGCTATCCAACAGCAGGCAGGCCTCTCTCACGATACGGTCCTCGTCGGTACCTACCAGCTTAACGGTTCCGGCTTCGACCGCTTCCGGACGTTCGGTCTTTTCGCGCATCACCAGGATCGGCTTGCCGAGCGAGGGGCCTTCCTCCTGGATGCCGCCGGAATCGGTGAGCAGCAGCTCGGCGCGCGTCATCAGGTCCACGAAGGGTACGTAATCCAACGGCGGCAGCAGGAGAATGTTAGGCCGGTCGCCGAGCAGGCGCTCCACCGGTTCGAGCACGTTGGGATTGCGGTGGACCGGATAGGCGATCTGTACGTCGCCGCGCTGTGCCAGGCGCAACAGCGCGGCGCAGATATTTTCGAAGCCGGGGCCGAAACTTTCGCGGCGGTGCGCGGTCACGACGATCAGCTTCTTATGCGGGTCCAGCCCAACGAGCGGCGGAGCCTGCATGGCGCCGGAGGCCAGCGCGTCGCGCACGTGGAGGACGGCGTCGATGCCCGAATTGCCGGTCACGACGATGCGGTCGGCGGGCACTTGCTCGGCGGTCAGGCGGCCGGCGGCCCACGGCGTCGGGGCGAAGTGGAGCGTGCTCAGACGGGTGGTGACGACGCGATTCATTTCCTCGGGGAAGGGCGACGAGAGATCGCCGGTGCGCAGTCCCGCTTCCACGTGGGCGACGGGAATGCGCTGGTAGAACGCGGCCAGCGCGCCTGCCAGAGTCGTAGTGGTATCGCCCTGCACCACGACGATGTCGGGTCGCGCTGCGGAGAGCACAGGTTCAAGGCCGGCGAGAATGCGGGCGGTGGATTGCGCCAGGGTCTGCCCGGGCTGCATGACATCGAGATCGTAATCGGGCGTCACCTGGAAGGCGGCGAGCACGGCGCGGTGCTGCGCGGTGACGCAGGTTTTCACGACGAATTCGGCATCGCGCTGCCGCATGTGCAGCAACACCGGACATAGCTTGATGGCTTCCGGACGCGTGCCGAAGACGAATAGGACGTTTGTGTGGCGCACCACACCAAATGATAATCGATGATTGCCGGTTTCCCGTACTGGCACGTGCAGATGCGACCAAGGGTAACTCGCTCCGCGAGGGTGCCATTGGTCATAATGGAGCTTATGTCCTCTGGCCCCAAGAAAGTCATGGTTACAGGTTCGGGCGGTCTCATCGGCTCCGAATGCGCGCGCAAATTAGCGAGTGAAGGTTGGAACGTTGTCGGCGTGGACAACGATATGCGGCAGCAGTTCTTCGGTCCCGCGGGCACGACGCGCGCCGTGGTTCGCGACCTGGTGACGTCGGTCCCAGGCTACCGCCATTTCGATCTCGATATACGCGATCGCCAGGGCGTGCGCGATCTGCTGGCGGGAGAGCGGCCGGATTTTATCATCCACACCGCGGCACAGCCGTCGCACGATAAGGCGGCATCCATCCCGTACGACGATTTCGACGTCAACGCGGTGGGCACGATGAACATGCTGGTGGCGGCGCGCGACTACTGCAAGGACTCGCCGTTCTGTTTCACCAGCACCAATAAAGTGTACGGCGACCGGCCCAATTACCTGCCGCTGGAGGAACTCGACAAGCGCTGGGATTACGCGGACGGACTCGACGGGATCGACGAGAACATGTCGATCGATAACTGCATGCACTCCATCTTCGGCGCCTCCAAGGTGGCCGCCGATGTGATGTGCCAGGAGTTCGGGCGCTACTTCCAGATGCCCGTCGGCGTGTTTCGCGGCGGCTGCCTGACGGGTCCGCAGCATTCAGCAGTGGAACTGCACGGGTACCTGGTGTACATCATCATCTGCGCCATGACGGGTAAGGAATATCAGGTGTACGGCTACAAGGGCAAGCAGGTGCGCGATCAGATTCACTCGCACGACGTGGCCAATCTGTTCATGGAATTTTATAAAGCGCCGCGCTGCGGCGAGGTCTACAACATGGGCGGCGGCCGTCAGAATAGTATTTCGATTCTGGAGACGATCGACTTGTTGGCGGGGATGGGGTACGAGTTGAAGCACAGCTATCGCGATGCCAACCGGATGGGCGACCACATCTGCTATATCTCGGACTTGAGCAAGATCTACCGGCACTTCCCGAATTGGAAACTGGAGTATGATCTGCCTCGCATCGTCGGCGAGATTGTGGCCGCGCAGAAGAAGTCGCTGGCGAGCGCGGGCTAGGGCTTCGGCCCTTACCCGAAGACCACTTCGGTGAGTTCGGCGGTATGCGCGTCTACCCACTCGGCAATGTCCGTCAAGGTGCGTCGCGCGTCGCGCTGTGGACGCCAACCGCGTACGGCGCCGACCGCGCGGTGATCCGTGACGTACAGACGCAGGTCCACGGGCCGGTCTTCCCGGGTCTCGGCGACCTGCACAGTGCGACCGGTGATCTCTGCGCAGAGCGCGGTGGCTTCGCGCAGCGACACACTATTGGCAACTCCGCCGCCGACATTCCAGTGGCGTCCCGCGTAATCGTCGAGATGGTTGATCTGGTCGAGCACGAGGTCGCAGAAATCGTCGATGTGGAGGAAGTCGCGCACTTGCTTGCCGGTGCCGCCGAAGCCGATGTACTTCAGGCCGCGATTCAGGCAGTGGGCCGCGACCCAATAGGCCACTACACCCTGGTCGGCCTTGGCCATCTGCCAGGGCCCGGTCAGCAGGCCGCAGCGATCGATCACAAAGCGAATGCCGTAGGCGTCGCCATACTCCGCGACCATCAGTTCGGCGGAGAGCTTGGTCATGCCGTAGAGCGAGCGAGCGCCGCCCAATGGAAAGGCTTCACTGATGCCGAACTCCGAGGCACCGGGCACAGTTTGCGCCGGCGTCAGTGCGAAACGCGTAGCGGTCTCCTCGAACGTCAGCGCATTGAGCGGCGCCACAGGGTAGACGCGGCTAGTTGAGACGAACAGAAAATCGGCCTTGGTCTGGCGTGCCACTTCCAGGCAATGGAAGCAGCCGGTGAGATTGGTGTGCACCAGGTACTCGGGCGACCCCCCATAGCCTGCCAGCACCGAGGGTTCCGCCGAGCATTCCAGAATCAGGTCGGGTTCGGGACGGATGGCCATCAGGTCGGCCAGCGAGCGCACGTCGCCGTGCACGAAGCGAATCCCCTCGGACTTCAATCTCGGCAAATTCATTTCGGAGCCGCGGCGGCGCAAATTGTCGAACGCGATGACTTCGGTGCCGGGTTGGGCGCGGCGAACGGCAAGTGCCAGTGTGGAGCCCACAAATCCGGCTCCCCCCGTAATCAGGACGGTCTTATGCATTAATCTTGGCGCCCTTTTCGGCGGGCGCGACCACCGCGCGGTGGTAATCGCCCCGCGCGAGATGCTTTTCCAGCCAGAGGTACAGGACGATGAAGAGGTAGCGGCTGCCCATCTCCTTGATCTTCAGCTTGGAGACTCCGGCGGCGCGGTTGGTCCACGTGATCGGCACCACGGCGTAGGAGTAGCCGCGCACCAGTGCCTTCAACGGCATCTCCACGGTGAGATTGAAATGCGGGGCGATCAGCGGCTGAATGCCGGCGATGACCTCGCGCCGGTAGCACTTAAAAGCGTTGGTTATGTCGTTGAATTTGAGGCCGAACAGCAGCTTGATGAAGGCATTGGCCATGCGATTCAGCAGCAGCTTATGCTGGGGATAATCCACCACGCTGCCGCCCTGAATGAAGCGCGAGCCGAAGACGCAATCGTAGCCTTCCTGGAGTTTGGCGTAATATTTCAGCAGGTCCTCAGGGCTGTCGGAGCCATCCGCCATGACGATGGCCACGGCGTCGCCGGTGCTCTGCGCCAAGCCGAAGCGGATCGCCATGCCGAAACCGTGGCGGCCGGTGTTGGTAACCGGGACCACTTCGGGATGCAGGCGGCTGAAGGCGCGCAAACAGTCGGCTGTGGCATCGGTGCTGCCATCGTCCACCACTACGATTTCGTAGTCGCGGAGATTGGCCGACAGGACTGCCGTGAAACGTTCCAGGGTCGTGACGATGCAGCCTTCTTCATTGCGAGCCGGCATGACGATGGACAATTTCACAGCGACTGAGGGTCCTCCTGGACAATAGTATCAGGCACGCTACGCAGTCTTCAAAGTGCGATCCGACCCCAAACCGCGGACGTAGAGTTCATAATGTAGTGAGTCGAGAATGACAGCGGTATTTGTGAAAGGAATAATCCCGATTTTGGTTTGCGCGGGGATTGCCCGCGCCCAAACGCACAGCGTGGAGTGTGCCGGCTTGACAGCGCCACCGGATACGACGAGCGCCAAGTCTACGGCCGGGACAGCCGACCGCCAGGCCCCGACGTCGCTGGCAGCGCAGATTCAAACGCGGCGTGCGGCGCCCCCACGTTCCGCCTTCCTCTGCCGTTGCGGTACGGTGGATGCCTCGGCGCTGATTGCGAAATCGAGTTCCCAGGAAGTACCCGTAGCGACCGCCCTGCCCGGCAGCTTCCGGTTCAATCACGTGCTGGTGCGCGAGTCAAGGCAGTTCGATTCCTCCCCTCGCGGCACGCTGAGCGTCGCCATGGGCAGAGCGAATAACGGCGCCGACGTGATGTCTCCCTTCACGCTGCGCAACGCGACGTTGAACAGCTTCTGGTACGAGCGGCCCGGACCTCCGCAGTTGGCCGGCGCGTACGACCTGGTGCTCTTTTTCCAGGCGTCGTTTCCGCTGGGGGACGGCGCCACGTCGAATCTGAAGAGCGGTACGGTAGCCTGGGAAGTCTGCGGCTTTAACGGCCCCACGGCAGCGTCGCGGTAAACACAAGATGATTTCACTGCCAGCTTGCTCCGGAACCAGACCCGCATGAAAAGGAATTCGCTCGAGCCTCGGCCGGCCGCAATAGCCGCGCCGGATGGATTCCGCTTGGTCTGGAAAATCACGTTCGCCCTGCTCTGTGTCCTCCTTGTGCCGCTCCTCTGGTTTCCGCTGGCCAAAATCAACGCGCAGTACACCGTGACCATCAATGAAGGCTTCAACGCCTACTCTGAAAGCGCGGCGGGCAGTGGAGCCACGCTCTACGGAGCGCCTCCGCACTACGCTTACGCGAATTATCCGCCGGTCTCTTTTCACCTGATCGGCTGGCTCGGCAAACTCACCGGCGATGTCAACCTGGCGGGCCGGTGGATTTCCTTCCTCGCCATCCTGGCGATTGCGGCCTGCAGCGCGCTGATTGTCCGCTGCTACACGAATTCCTGGCGCTACAGCGCTTACGCAGCCCTCTGCTGGTTGATCTGGCTCGGCGCCTTCGACGTGGTGCGCGTGGGCTACAACGACCCGCACGTCCTCGGCGTGGCGGTGAGCATGGCAGCGCTCTATTGCTTCGTGCGCGATCCGGAATCGGCCCGCGGACTGATCTCGGCAGCCCTATTCGCGCCCAGCCTGTTTATTAAGCAGAGCCTCTTCCCGTTCCCGCTGGCGGTCGCATTGCAATTGTTCCTCACGTCGCGCAGGCGTCTGGCGATGTGGATGGGCACGGCGATCGGTGTGTGTCGTGCTGCTGCTTAGGTTCGCCGTGGACGGCAAGTACTTTTTCGAGCACCTCAACCTGCCTCGTCTTTACTACCCGGCTGACATCGTCACCAGGCTGAGCACGTATCTCTACTTCATGCAGGCGGCCTTTCTGGCGGCCTGTATGTGGCTTCTGCGCACGCGCGAATTCGGCGCGCGGCGGCTGCTGGCGACAGCCTTCGCCGCCGCCCACGTGATCGCGACCTTTCTGCTCGGCGGCGCCGGTGCGGGCATCAATCATCTCTATGAAGCGATGCTGGCCACTGCGATCGGGGCGCTGATCATACCGGAGGCCGAGGCACTCGTGGGCACCTGGCGCTTCCCGCGAGTATGCCTGGCGGTACTGCTCATCCTGCCGTTCTTCCTGACGTCTCTTCTGGTGCTGCCGCGGCGCATCCCCTCGGACCTGGCGCGCTACGCCAAGGAGGTCCCGGAATCGGAAGCGGAATTTAAGTACGTCGCCAACTTCCTCAAAGGAACAGCCCGGCCCGGCGATGTGCGAGACGCTGCTGCTCTGTTACGCGGCCGGCAAGCCCGAAGAGTTCGATTCCTTCGCGGTGGACGAATCCATTCGCACCGGCAAGATTCCGATGGCGGAGATTCTGCAGTTGCTGGAATCGCGCCACTTCCGCACCATCCAGATCGAGTGGTCCTCCAACCAGCCCATGCAGCCTGCCGCGCGGATCCGTTTCCCGGGCCCTCCATGCGCCTGCTGTTCGCCAAATACAAAGTGGCGTTCCGCACCAAGTGGTACGCAGTGTTTATTCCCAACGAAGGCTGACTTTCGTCCATCTCCGATCTTATCGTTTGGCGACTACGACACTTCCTGCGCTCGTGGTCCAATAGGGACGTTCCGGAGTCGTCCTCAAAGGTCACCGTCCTATGCATCTGCATCCCCGTCTTTTCCTGGCATTGCTCCTCGCGGCTACAATTTCTCCCACGGCAGCTTTCGCCACTGTCTATAACGCAATTCCGTCGAACTACACGTCGCTGATGTCCGGGTTGCGCCCCGGCGACACGCTGAACCTCGCGGCAGGCACGTATCCGCGTCTCTACATCAACGGGCTGCGCGGCACTACCGCAGCCTGGATCACGATCACCGGCCCCGCATCTGGCGCTCCGGCGACCATCACCGGCAACGCCTGCTGCAATACGGTCG
>JBDTPR010000152.1:0-11641 GCA_039932635.1 Candidatus Solibacter sp. | reverse complement strand
TCTCATCTGGGCGACCTCCGAGAGAATGCCGTGCAGCGTTCCGGTCTTAAGCGGGTCGTTCAATGGGATGGTAACCGCGTGTGCCGGCGGCCCTTCGTGACGCATGCGAACATGACCTCCCTTTTGGCGAATCGTCGAATATCCAAGGCGTTCCAGAACGTGCACCAAGCGGCGCCCCGCGACGTCACGCGGCATTTTCATGCGGCTTCGACCGGAATCAGTTCGTCCTTCACGTAGTGCAATTGGACTAGCCTGGGCTGCACCGGGGCATCCTCAAAATGGAGCGACGTCGCCTCAAGGACATTGGCACGGAGTTCTTCCCAGGTTTCGCCTTGGGTGAAGATGGCCTGGCCGAGAGCTCGCGCGTAATAGCCGCCTTCCTCCGCGTCCCGAACTTCGAAAATCAGCTCCATGCCCCTAGAATAGCTGACGTGGAGGCCCGCGATACTCGCTCTAATTCTGCATGCCGCTATCGAGGTCTTTCGCCGCCTTGCCGGCGGCTTCTTCGAACACCTTCGTGAAGAAGTCGCGCGCCGCGGGCGAGCAGCCGATGTGCAGGCTGTCCATGCCGTCTTCCACGAAACCCAGATAGCCTTCCCAGCCGAGGTCGCTCAGGATGAAGCGCAGGCACTCCACTTCCGACGGCGGCAGCGCCGAGTAGTCGATATCGAATACGTGCCCCGAGACATGGGCCAGCGCTTCCGGCTTGCCCTTCTGCCTGGCATACTCTTCCGGTTCCACCAGCGAGGTCACCGGGAGGGGAAGGAACGGCCCTTTCGCGCCCATCTCCTTATACAACCGGCGCGTCTCAAAGGCGATGTATGCCAGCGTGCCGATGGCCGAAGGCGAGGCCTCGGACAAGTATTCGGAATTCGTGGGGAGTTTCAGAGTGTAGCCGAAATAGTCGGGACGCCGCAGCGCCTTGACCAGTTTCTGACCTAAGGCCGCGCGAATATCGTCGTCGCTGCGGAAGACCAGATCGTCCTTCTTCAGCCACACGCTGAGGCGATGAGGCGCGCGCGCGGCCACGAACTGGCTCTTGTAGCTCTGCGCCAAACTCGCAAATTCCTGCGGGTCCTTACGGAACACCGCCAGCAACTGCTCGGCACGACGGATGCGGAACCAGTAGGTTGGCGAATAGTCGCGCTGCATCTGCTGCTGCACCGCCTCGTACAAATCGCGATTCCACACGGGACTCTGTCCGAAGAACATGCGCGCCACGGTCATCTGATCCTTGGGTATGCCGCGCGCCTTGCGGGTGGCCTCCTGCATCATGCCGACGCAGCCCTGTCCGCAGTGGTAGGCGAAGACCGCCCAATCGCGACCGCCGAATTTACGCTCCATTCCAGCCAGATAGTTGGCCGCCGCCGGGATTGCCCGCTCCGGCAACATGCGCTCATCGCGCACCAATACCTTGTACGGTGTTTTTCGAGTTACTGTGCGGTAAGTCGCCTTACCTTTACCTTTGGCCTTGACCGCGACTCTTTCTTTAGTCGTCTTATATCGGGTCGCATAAGTCACTTTCAGGCCCATGCTTACTGCCGTGGCACCCGAGATCTGCATAATACCCTTGGGGCCGGTGGCGCTCTGCGCTTTCGGGTCGCCCCAGCTTTCCAGGTAGCAGATCGCCTCGATCAACGTTGCCGGCATGCCACTTGACGCCGCCGCCGAGCGAAAAATCGCCTGTAATTTGGGGTTATTGACCACACGTTTGGCGCCCGGCAGGGAGTCCGCCTCGCGCATAATGCTGAACGTCTGCGATGCGATCATCCGCTCCGCGCGGATGGCAAGCAACTCCTCGGAGATATCGTCGCGCGAGATGCCGATGCCCGAAATCCGGTGGGTGGGAGTAAAATGCTCCGGCCCCTCCGCGCCGGCCATGGGGATTAGTGCCAGAAGCACGAGACAGAGTAATCTCATTTCAGTCTTCACAACCAGTCTGGAACCAGTGTAGTCCTAAGTGGGCACACGGGAGCCACTGATTCTTAGACGCGCGAAGTATCAGTAACGGTACGCACCTACTTACCTGCCGGCGTCCACACCGCCAGGGTAAGCCCATCTCCTTTGGTGCTCGCGAATTGCGCCGGGCGCGCGGTCTCGGGCGCACCGAAACAGGTGGTCAGTTGTCGGCCTTCCAGTTTCCAGATTCCGGCCTGGCGCTTGCCGTTCGCCAGCTCGTAATCCATCGTCATCGGCGATTTTGAACGATCCACCGAGTAGCGAGCCTTCAAAATCACCTGCGGTCCGAATTTCACCGTGACCTCATCGGCGGTAGCGGTCCGCTTACCGTGACTCAGCATCGAAGGCGGCAAGGCATCGCCATCGCGCACCAGGGTCGTAGCCTTCCATTCGCCTGCCAACTCCTCCGCACCCTCTCCCGAGGCCGCCGCAGCCTTCGCGGCAGGCGCTTCTGCCGCCTCACAGGCCCCGGTTCTCCGCAGAATTTCGAGAGCGATGCCGGTGCCCGCAGGCGCCGCAAACTCGCGCGGACGCTCGCTGCCGCGCGTGGTCAGGCAGATTTTCCACGAGTCGCCATCCAATTCGTAGATCCCGAGCGACGTGTTTCCCACCTCTGGTCCGGTCTCGAATTTCAGGTCGAAGCTTCTGGGCCGCGCCTCCTGATTCACCGACAACGTCCCCGAATAGTCCGCGCCCATACCGCTGGTGGTGAATCGCGTGCCGTGCACTTCCATGCGTGCGCCCATGCCGCCGAGTTTCTGCCCGTCGATTTCGAGGGACAAGATCGTCCATTCACCCTGCAGCTTTTCCAGATCTTGAGCCATGCCTACCTCCGTTTCTACAAAAGCGATTATACACGTCTTCGGAGACGGCGCAGTCACCAACCGGTCTGCTCCATACGCCGCAGGATCTCGGCGCTATACGAGTTCATGCGCACGGGCTTACGGCGCAGGGGCGAAGGGATCACGGCCGCCAGCCGCGACGCCTGCTCGCGCGTGACCTTCGCCGCCGGAATTCCGTACCACGCACGCGACGCGGCCTCGGCGCCGTACACGCCCGGGCCCCATTCAATCACATTGAGGTAAAGCTCCAGAATCCGCTTCTTGGGCAGCACCCACTCCGCTAGGGGAGCCAGCGTGAACTCCACTCCTTTACGCACGATGCTGCGGCTAGTGGTGAAGAAGAGATTCTTCACCAATTGCTGCGTGATGGTGGAACCGCCCCTGCCCAACTTTCCGTCCTCCATGTCCTGATCCACTACTTTTTGGACCTCCCGCCAATCGATGCCGTGATGCTGGAAGAAGCGGCCATCCTCCGCCGAGACCACCGCGTGCTGCAACTCTGGAGAGATTCGCGCGAGCGGCACCCACTGCTGCCGTTTCTGATAGGGCTTGTGCCCCAGCCATGCCTCCACGCGCCGCTGCGTCTGCACCATGGTGGAAGGCGGGTCGATCCAGCGGAGCGCCACCAGCGCGACAAAGCTGAAGATGTAGAACGCCGCAAGCAGCATCGCCGCCGCCATCACAATGGCGCGTAGCCAACTACGTTTGCGTTTCCCGCGGGTCTGCACGTTACGATGGTAACAACCGTCACCCATGACCAGACTCGACCGGTTTCTCGCCTACTCGGAGTCGCACCGCGCCACGGTCATCCTGCTGGCGGCACTGCTGGTGTGCGCCATCGCCTGGGTGGATTGGCTGATCCTTGAGAGCTCTATCGGGTTCCTGTACCTCTTTCCCATTCTGCTCGCGGCCTCCGCACTGAACACCTGGCAGATTCTCCTGATGGCGTCGGCGTGCGGATTCCTGCGGCATACCTTCGATCCCCTGAGGCTGGAGGCTGGCGCCGGCGAGCGCCTGGCTGTCGCGGTCGCCAGCTACGCCATGACCGGCTTTCTGGTCACAGCCCTGAACCAACGCCGCCGCAACCTGATCGCGCATTTGGAGGAACGCGACACGCAGATCCGCCTGCGCCAGGAGGCGGAACAGCAGGTGCGTATCCTGGTGGAAACCAGTCCGCTGGCCATTCTCACGCTCGACCATACTGGGACGGTCGTGCTGGCCAACGAGAGCGCCCGCGAACTTTTCGGTTTCGAAGACGAGTCCCTGCCCGGCACGGACATCGCTCCGTACCTGCCGATTCTCTACCGCATGCTCAACAACCCGCGCGCCACTAACAATCTCCGCACCAATGTGGAATGCAAGGCGCAGCGCCGCAATGGCGGAGTCTTCCTGGCTAACGTGTGGCTCTCCACGTATCACACGTCGCGCGGCGCCGGGCTGGCTGCCGTGGTGTGGGACGCCAGCGAAAATCTTCGCGACCGCGAGGGCTCGGGCTTCGATTCGATGATGGCCACCTCGCGCGTCCTGATCGGCGCCATCTCGCACGAGATCCGGAACCTGGCCTCTGCCGCTGCTTCTGCGCATGCGCGCCTGGCCGCCGACTTTCCCGTGCAGGCCAACGATCAGTATCACGTGCTCGGCACGCTGATCCACGGGCTCGAGAAGATCGCGTCCTCCGGACTGCGCGCTGCGTCCGACCGTGAAGCCGCCGTGGCCGATCTCGGCACCGTGCTGGATGAAGCCCGCATCGTGATCGAGCCCGGGTTTCAGGAAGCCGGCATCTCGCTCATCTGGGAGGTCGCCACAGCCCTGCCCCTGGTGCAGGCCGACCACCACAGCCTGCTACAGGTATTCGTCAACCTCTCGCGCAATAGCATGCAGGCGCTGGAAGGCTGCGCGGTCCGCGAGATCCGGATCTCCACCGCCGTGGAACGCGATTTGGTGGCCGTGCACTTCCGCGATTCCGGGCCCGGCGTCGCACGGCCGGACGATCTTTTCCGCCCGTTCCAGGCCGGCGCTCATTCCTTCGGACTGGGCCTGTATATTTCCCGCGCCATCCTGCGCGCGCATGGCGGAGGCCTGCAATATGTGCCGGAGTCCACAGGAAGCTGCTTTACAGTTGAGTTGTGGCCGGTGGAGAATCAGTTAGAAGGGTGATACATCTTTGACCGAAACTACCAGCCGGCCGATCCGCGCCTTGTTGATCGACGACCACGCTTTGTTCCGCCAAAGCGTTGCCCAATCGCTCACCGCAGATCCGGGGCTCTCTGTGGTACCCTGCGCCAGCATCCGCGATGGCTTGGTTCTCCTTCAACAGCAGGAGTTCGATCTCGTACTCCTGGATCACGATCTGGGCGCGGAACGCGCGTCCCAGTTCCTCCCCGCGGCCCGCCAGATCGGCTATGAAGGCCGCGTCCTGGTGGTGAGTGCGTGGGTCAGCGATACCGAGGCTCGCCGCCTGATTCGACAGGGTGTTAACGGCATCTTCCTCAAGCAGGGCGAACTCAGCGAACTGGCCGCGGTGATCCGCACCATCGCCGGCGGCGGCACGTGGTTCGACCGCTCCTTCGCAGCCATCGGCGAGGATCCCGCCGCCTCACCACAGGCCGCGCCGCCGACGTTCAACGACCGCCAGCGCAAGGTGCTCCGCTTCGTTTTGGAGGGACTCTCCAATAAGGAAATCGCCTGGCGGCTGCAGATCTCGGAAAGCTACGTCAAGGCGATCTTGCAGAGCCTCTTCCAGAAGACCGGCGTACGCACCCGCGGGCAATTAGTGAGAGTTGCCGTGGAGCAGTACGAAGACCAGATGTAAGCTACTTACCCGATTTTGGGGTAACTGGCCGAAAGATACACTATCATCGTCCCGGTGGAACGAGTTACCTTGGTCCATACTCAAGTGCCGGACCTCAGACCCGGCAACCGAGGCAATAGGGGTGAGTGTCGCTGTCGCGCACCACTTGCATTGCGGGGATTTTCCAGGGTGAATCGATTTGTCTTTAGACCGCTAGCGGTCTGGGACGTCGTGGTTTCTTCAGTCGAAATTCTCCAATCCGGCAGCTCGCTTTCGGGCTGCCGGATTTTCCGTTCTGCGCATCCCAACCGCACAGCCAGATGCTCGAGGCCAATGCCCGCCGCTGCCTCCACGGTTTAAAATGAGAGCGTGCCTACCGCGAATCAGGTTGTTCCCGACTTACTCGAAAGACTGCACATCGAGCCGTTGAATTCCGGCGCCTGCCATGGCGATTGGATCGCCGAACCCGCTGGCGGTGAACTCACGTCGCTGTGTCCCGCCACCGGCGAACCGCTGGCACGCGTGCGTATGGCCGGCCTTGCCGACTATGAAGAAGTCATGGCGCGGGCCACCTCGGCCTTCGCCGAATGGCGCATGATCCCGGCGCCGAAACGCGGGGACATTGTCCGCGAGATCGGCAACGAACTGCGCATTCACAAGCAGGACCTGGGCGCGCTGGTGTCGCTCGAAATGGGCAAGATTCTCGCCGAGGGACTCGGCGAGGTGCAGGAAATGATCGACATCGCCGATTTCTCGGTCGGCCTCTCGCGACAACTCTACGGCCTCACGATGCACTCCGAGCGGCCCGGGCATCGCATGTACGAGCAGTGGCACCCGCTGGGCGTGGTCGGGGTGATCAGCGCCTTTAATTTCCCGGTGGCGGTGTGGGCATGGAATGCGATGATCGCGGCGGTCTGCGGCGATGTCGTGCTGTGGCGGCCGTCGTCGGACACGCCGCTGGTCGCCATCGCGGTGCAGAAGATCGTCAACCGGGTGTTCGATCGCCACGGGCTGAAGGGAATCTTCAACCTGATCATCGGACCCAGCAAGCCGGTGGCGGAGAGCCTGATTCGCGACCCGCGCATTCCGCTGGTGAGCTTCACGGGCTCCACGGAAGTGGGACGGCACGTTTCCGCGGTGATTGCCGAACGGTTGGGCCGTTCCATCCTCGAACTCGGCGGCAATAACGGCGTCGTCGTGATGGACGACGCTAATGCCGACATGGTGCTGCGCGCGGTGCTCTTCGGCGCCGTCGGCACCGCCGGCCAGCGCTGCACCACTACGCGCCGCCTGTTCCTGCAGCGCGGCATCGCGCCGAAGATTACCGAGGCGCTGGTGCGCGCCTATGGGCAGGTGCGCATCGGCCATCCGCTCGACGAGCACACGCTGATGGGGCCGCTGATCAATCGCCGGGCGGTGGAGGACATGCTGGATGGCATGCGGCGGATCCGCGAGCAGGGCGGCGAAGTGCTTTGTGGCGGCGAGGCGATCGAGGGCTGCTATGTACAGCCGACGCTGGTCCGCGCGAGGCCGGAGATGTCGATTCTGAAGGAGGAGATCTTCGCGCCCATCCTGTACCTGGTGGAGTTCGACACGCTGGATCAGGCCATCCACTGGCACAACGATGTGCCGCAGGGACTCTCGTCGGCGATGTTCACGACGAATCTGATTTCCGCGGAGACGTTCCTGAGTCATCGCGGCAGCGATTGCGGCATCGCGAATGTCAACATCGGGACGAGCGGCGCCGAAATCGGCGGGGCCTTCGGAGGGGAAAAGGATACCGGCGGAGGACGCGAATCGGGCAGCGACGCGTGGAAGGCCTACATGCGGCGACAGACGAATACGCTGAATTGGTCCACGCAATTACCGCTGGCACAGGGGATTGAGTTCAAGCTGTAGAAGGGTCAATGAACGCCCACGCGAATTCGGCGTTAAACTAGGATCGACGGACATTTTGAACACTCGATTCTATTCTGACCCTGTTACCGGCGAGCCTCATATCCATAACCATGATGTGGATGAAGAAGAAGTGATTGAAGTCCTGGAGAAACCGGGCGAGGATCGGGCAGGCCGAGAGGGTTCGAGGATTGCGTTGGGGCAGACCATCGGGGGACGATACCTGCGTGTTATTTACGTTCCCGAACCAGATGGCGTGTTTGTGATCACAGCGTACGACATGATCGGGAAACCGCTAGCCGCGTACCGAAGGCGTCGGAAGAAGAAACACCAATGAACCAGAACAAATTTCCAGACGGGTGGGATGAGGGTAAGGTCCAGCGGGTCATTGCTCATTACGATGACCTGACTGAGGATGATGAATTGGCGGAAGACGAGGCCGGAGTTCAGCCATCGGAAACGGTGATGAATGTACCTCACGATTTGGTCTCTAAAGTTCGAGAGATGATCGCCAAGGAACACGCCTGAACGTCGCGACGCGCATGTTACTTCACCGCCACAGTAACATTGAACTGACTTTCCAGTCCGCCGATGAATAACTTCAGCGGCAGGGAGTTACCGAAACTTACTTCCGGCGGGGCGGTCACATTTACTTGCAGCAGTCCCGAGACGTAGCCCGGCGCGGCTCCGGCGTACACGACCGTCGGTTCCACACTGCGTAGCGTCACACTCATCGGCGCCTGCGGCGCGGGCAGCGGCAGCGTACGCCGGCCACCGTGGCATCGGACATCGTCGGTGACAACGTGCCCGCGCCCACCGCGTAGAACACGATGATGTTGCCCCTCAGCGCCGGGTTCGCGGCGCTGGTGTAAGTGCCGTCCTGCTTCAGCACGGCGGCCTGGCCGAAGCCCGCGCTGTTGGACGTGAAGATCCCCGGCACCGCGGCCGCCACCGGCAGCGTGCGCGGACCATCCGAAACTCCGCCGCGCTGCACCGTGGGACTCTTGATGCCGTAGGGCGCGGTAGGTGACGGAATCGTATTATGCGGGAGGTTGGAGCGCTCGGATCCCATGACGTAGGGTGATGCGCCCGGTGGCGGTACCGCCTGCGGGGGCCAGACGACCGCCGGCCAGCGTCATTATGGTGCCGCCGGGGAATGCGATACCGCGCGCCGTGAACTTGGCGCCTGAGGAGATGAAACCGGTGCCGCTCGGTTCGAAACGAATCGGAAATGCGCTGAGGGAAAGAGGTAGAAGCGGCGCATCAACAGATAGGGTAACAGGGGAAATTGTGAGGACGGGCACCTTTGCCCGAATGAGAGCCCGATGCAAAAAAGGGCGGACTTTCGTCCGCCCCGCTCAGGTACTTCTACTTCTCGTCTTCCACGGGCTCGTCGCCGTCACGGCCTTCACGCTGCGCTTTGAGGCGTTCTTCACGCCGCTTGGCGCGGTCGGCCGCGCGCTTCACCAGCTCGCTACCCACCAGCTCGATCATCGCCTGCTCGGCGCCATCGCCCTTGCGAGGTCCAAGGCGCACGATGCGGGTATAGCCGCCATTGCGCTGTCCGAAACGAGTTCCCAACGTATCGAACAACTTTTTCACCGAGTCCGGCGTGCGCAGCACCATCGCCGCCTGACGGCGCGAGTGCAGCGTGTCGGTCTTCGCCAACGTGATCATCTTCTCCACCAGCGGCCGTACGGCTTTGGCTTTCGTGATCGTGGTGACCACGCGTTCGGCTTCGATGATGCTCGTGACCATATTGCGCAGCAGCGCATCGCGGCCACTCGTGGTCCGCTTAAGTTTATATCCAGCGTACTTATGTCTCATGCGCTACTCCCCAAGCTCCGGCTGGCCTTCATCCTCGGGGCCGTAGTCGGGCCCGCCGCCAGACGACGGAGGCGGCGCCACCAGCCGGCCATGCGCATCGATCCGCATACCCAGCGAGAGACCCATATTTGCCAGAATTTCTTTGATTTCGTTCAACGATTTGCGGCCGAAATTCTTGGTGCGCAACATCTCGGCTTCGGTCTTCTGCACCAGTTCCCCGATGCTCTGGATGTTGGCGTTCTTCAGGCAGTTGTAAGAACGAACGCTCAATTCCAGTTCTTCCACGGAGCGGTTCAGGACTTCGTTGATCTTGTCCATTCCGCGTTCGCTGACTTCCTCGGTCGCCTCCGCTACTTCTTCGAAGTTGATGAAGATCGTCATGTGATCTTTCAACAGCTTCGCCGCGTAGCCGATGGAATCCTGCGGCGATACCGCGCCGTTGGTCCAGACTTCCAGGGTCAGCTTGTCGTAATCGGTCATCTGCCCGAGACGGGCAGCTTCCACCGAGAAATTGACTTTGCGAACCGGCGAGTGCACCGAATCGATAGGAATGTAGCCCAGGGCAAGATCTTCGTCGAAGTTCTTGTCCGCGCTGACATAACCGCGCCCAACCTTCAGGCGCATTTCGATCGTGAGCCGGCCACCCTCGCTGACAGTAGCGACGTGGACATCGCGATCCAGCACTTCCACGTCCGCATCGGTTTCGATCTGTCCGCTGCGCACGTCGCCATGCTGGTCCACGCTCAGACGTACGGTTTTGATGCCGTCGCCCATGATCTTAAAGGGAATCTGCTTCAGGTTGAGGATGATATCGGTGGCGTCTTCGACTACGCCCGGAATCGGGCTGAACTCGTGCTCCACGCCTTCGATACGTACCGCCGTGATGGCCGCGCCTTCAATCGAACTCAGCAGCACGCGGCGCAAACTGTTGCCGATCGTGGTGCCGAACCCGCGTTGAAAAGGTTGGGCCGTGAACATGCCATACCGCTCCGTAAGGGTCTCGGTATTGGCGACCAGACGTTTGGGTTTTTGAAAGCCCTTGAACATAGAATCCTCGCTTGAGCCCCGTCTCCGAGGCTCCTCCAAGTCCGCTTACTTCGAGTACAACTCGACGATGAGCTGCTCGTTCAATTGGATCTGCACCAGGTCCTCGCGTTTCGGGAGGCTCTGTACACGACCCTTCAAACCTTCCCGGTCCACATCGATCCAGTTCGGCGCCGGCGCGTGAGCTGTGGCGTCGCGGGCGGCGAGGATGGTGGCGTTGTTCTTGCTGCTTTCGCGAACCGAAATCACGTCGCCCACTTTGATCATGGCGGAGGGAATGTTGCACTTGCGGCCGTTGACATCGATGTGGCCATGGCCGACTACCTGGCGCGCCTGCGCACGGCTGGTGCCGAAGCCCATGCGGAAGATTACGCTATCAAGGCGCCGTTCCAGGTTCTGCATCAGGTTTTCGCCGGTGATGCCCTTCTGCAGCGCAGCTTTCTCGAACGTGATGCGGAACTGCTTTTCCAACACACCGTACACGCGGCGGACCTTCTGCTTTTCGCGCAGCTGCAGGCCGTAGCCTACGATCTTTTTCGCGCGATCTTTACCGTGCTGTCCGGGGATGAAGTTACGCTTCTCAATGGCGCACTTCTCGCTGTGGCAGCGCTCGCCTTTGAGGTAGAGTTTCATGCCCTCGCGCCGGCATTGCCGGCAAACGGGGCCAATATATCGTGCCAAGTTTCCTTCTCCTTACCTATTCTGAACTCAGGTGCGGTTTACAGCCATGGCAGGCTTTCGTCCCGCTTAATTACCGGCTGGTTTCCCAGTCGGGTTAGAAACTCATCCGGGCCGCTCCCTCTCGGTGGCTGCCCTGATGAATCTCAGACTCTGCGCTTCTTGGGAGGACGGCACCCGTTGTGCGGGATGGGCGTCACGTCTTTGATAGCGCGAACTTCAATGCCGGCGGTGCTCAACGCGCGCACTGCCGATTCGCGGCCGGAGCCGGGACCCGACACACGCACTTCCACCACACGAAGGCCGGACTCGGTAGCCTTGTTGGCCGCCGTCATGGCCGCCTGCTGCGCCGCGAAGGGAGTGCCCTTGCGCGACCCGCGGAAGCCCAACGAACCGGCGCTCGACCAGGAAATGGTGTTGCCTTCCTGATCGCTGATGGTCACGATGGTGTTGTTGAAGGTGGCCTGCACGTGTACCACGCCATTGTGGACAACGCGCTTTTCCTTCTTCTTGAAGCTCTTCTTCTTGCCTGCTTTAACTGGTGCTTTAGCCATACGATCCTATGTCTTACCCGTCGCCTTCTTCTTGTTCGCAACGGTGCCGC
>JBDTPR010000151.1:0-11651 GCA_039932635.1 Candidatus Solibacter sp. | reverse complement strand
CGATTCCAATCCCGGCCCTATTGCATAATGGGTCATGCGTTTTCTTATCGCCATCCTCCTTGCCGCCTTGCTGCTGCCCGCCCAGACGTCCGAGGAGAAGGACGTCATCGGAGTGGTGCAGAAGATCTTCGATGCCATCGCCGCGCACGACGGTGAAATGATCCGCGCCGCCCTGCTGCCCGACGCCAGAATTTACGTGGTTCGCGAGAGCGGCGCCGCCTCCAGCACCGCGGTGTCCGACATGGTCACGCAGGTTTCCAACGGCAAAGCCCCCATGCTGGAACGCTTCACCAGCGCGCCGAAGGTGCTGGTCCGCGGACGCATCGCCCAGGTGTGGGGCGAATATGAGTTCCTGCTCGACAGCAAGCTCAGCCACTGCGGCGTGGATACCGCGACCCTCTTCAAGACCGCGGACGGCTGGAAGATCTCAACGCTTTCCTACAACGTGGAACGAACCGGCTGCCCCACGAAGTAGCACGCGGGGCGTTCGATCACCCTGTGGCTTCCGTTACCGCGTCTAGTTCCTGGGCCAGCGTCTCCACCAGATCGTTGACCGCGCGGCGTACCGAAGGGGTCATCTCCTGACCGGCTTCGAAGAATCTTCCCGGAATCAGGTAGTGCACCGCCTCCGGAGTGTGGCCGTACAGCGCTTGTGCCCCGGCCAGCAGGGCCTCAGGCGAGGCGTGGTGCGTAAAGCGCCCGCACGTCGGCGCCGGACGCAGCGGAATCCGATTGAATTTCCCCGTGCGCCCCGATACCGAGGCGTCGATGAAAATCACCAATTTCGCCTCCGCGATCCCCTGCATCATCTCGGGCAGCAATTGCTGCTCGCTCACGATCTCCACCGCGGGATTCTGTAGTCTGGCGCGTAACAACTCCGCTGCCATGTACCCGGCGCCGTCATCGCCCCGCAACGGATTACCGTACCCGATTACTAACGTGTGTGACATGTGTCCAGCAGTTCCCCTTCGTGCGATCTCAGTTCCACTTCCAGCGCCAGCCGCCCGCTGGCATGGGTCGAACAACTCAGGCACGGGTCGAACGTGCGTATTACCGCCTCCACCCGGTTCAACATGCCCTCCGTCAGGCGATTGCCGTGCACGAAATGCCGAGCCACCTGCAGGACGCCTCGATTCATGGCCGCATTATTGTGGCCCGTGGCGATAATCAGATTCGCCCAGGTGATGAGTCCATCGGCGTCTACCTTGTAGTGATGCATCAGCGTGCCGCGCGGCGCTTCCGACACGCCGATGCCCTCGCCGTTATTCACGTTGGCGCGCGCCCGCACGTTGACGTCGAGACTCTCCGGCGCGCTCAGCAATTGCTCGATCTTCTCCAGCGCGTAGACGATCTCGATCAGCCGCGCGTAGTGAAAGTAGAAGCTGCTCAGCACCGCGCCGCGGTCCAACTCGCGGAACTCGGCCCATTCCTGGCTGGCGCGCGGAGTGTCCACCCCGTCGATAATGTTGAGCCGCGCCAGCGGACCCACACGGTACACGCCGTCGGGATAGCCCAGGGGCTTGTAGAAGCTGGTCTTGAGATAAGTCCACGGATGCGCGATCTCCGCCAGATATTCGGGGAACGCGGTGTCCACATAATCCGCCACCACTTTGCCGCCGGCGTCCAGAAAACGCAGCTTGCCGTGGTAGTGCTCCAGTTTGCCGTCTTCACCCACCAGGCCCATGAACAGGGTCGGGAAGTTGGCGAAACTGCGAATCTCCTCGCGGAAGCGCTCCATCTCATTCTTAAACCAATCGAGCGCGCGCGCCGCGATGCCGAGGCATTCCGGAATGCCCGCCAGAATGCGTTCGCGACTCTCCGCGGTCAGAGGACTCGCGACCCCGCCCGGCACCACCCACGCCGGATGAATCCGCTTGCCGGCCAGCCACTCGATGATCTGCTGCCCGAACTGGCGCAGGCGCACGCCGTCTTTCGCCAGGGCGGGATTTGCCTCGGCCAACCCGAACACGTTGCGCGTTGCGGGGTCTGCATCCATCCCCAACAGCAGGTCCGGCGCCGAAAGATAGAAGAAGCTCAGCGCATGCGATTGCAGAATCTGCGCCAGGTTTAATACCTGACGCAGGCGCACCGCATTCGGCGGGATGCGTACCGCCAGAATCTGGTCGCACGCCTTCGCGGAGGCAATCAGATGGCTCACCGGGCAGATGCCGCAAATCCGCGCCATCAACGAGGGCATCTCGTAGTACGGCCGCCCCTCGCAGAACTTCTCGAACCCGCGGAACTGCGTCACGTGGAAATAGGCCTCTTCCACGTGCCCTTCTTCGTCAAGATGCAGCGAGATCTTGGAGTGCCCTTCAATCCGCGTCACCGGATCAATCACAATGGTTTGGCGTGGCATGACTTGCTCGATGTGGTTATCCGAATTTGGCCGCCGGGTGCGGCTGCCTGCCCGCCAGCAGATCACTCAATACCGCGAAGATCAGGTCGGCGGGCGGCGGGCAGCCCGGCACAAACACGTCCACCGGGACGAACTCGTGGACCGGGCGCGCAATCGCCAGCAGCGGCGGAATCACCTGCCGCGGAATTTGCGCGTCCAGCGTGGCATTCTCCAGGTAGGCGCGCTTCAAAACGGCGTTTGCGCCGAACGTGTTACGCATTGCCGGGACGTTGCCGGTGATGGCGCAATCGCCCAGGGTTACCAGGATCCGGGTGCGCGCGCGCACCAGGCGTATGCGATGCAAATCCTCCTCGCTAGAGACCGCGCCTTCCACCAGCGTCACATCGACGCTTTCGGGGAACTGCTTGGCATCCACCAGCGGACCCCATACGACAGTCACCTGCCGCGCCAGTTCGAGCAGCCGCTCATCGGTATCGAGCAGCGACATGTGGCAGCCCGAGCAGCCATCCAGCCACACTGTCGCGAGGCGCAATTTCTCCGGCGTCGCGGTCATCGCCGTCCCTCGCGCATCAGGGTGAGATACGGAAGGAACTGCCGCCGTTTGGACATCTCCGCCACCGACTTTCCCTTCTCCGAAAGTGCGCCGGTTGGGCAGACCTGCACGCACTTTCCGCACCCCGTGCAGCTTTCGCTCTCGCCCCAGGGCTGCGCCAAATCCGTAATCACGCGGCACTCCACGCCGCGCGCCATCATGTCCCAGGTGTGCGCGCCCTCGATCTCGTCGCAGACCCGCACGCAGCGCGAACACAGAATGCAGCGGTTGTGGTCCACGACGAAGCGCTCATGCGAGGCGTCCACGGCGAGGCGAGGATACTGGTAAGGGAAATGCACGTGCGTCATGCCCAGTTTCAGAGCCAGCGATTGCAGGTCGCAATGCCCGTTGGCCACGCACACGCTGCATACGTGATTGCGCTCCGCGAACACCAGTTCCAGAATGCCGCGGCGGAGGCGCGCCAGGCGCTCGGAGTTCACGGTTACCTCCATGCCCTCTGCCACCCGCGTCACGCATGCCGGCAGCAGTTTGTTGCTGCCTTTGACTTCCACGAGGCACAGGCGGCAGGCGCCCGCGTTGCTCAGGCCCGTCAGATTGCACAGCGTGGGGATGAAGATCTGATTCTCGCGCGCCACATCCAGAATGGTCTGGTCCTCGCGCGCGCCCACCTCGCGCCCGTCGATGGTCAACGTTCGCACTTTCACCATGGCGCGTGTGCTCATACCGTCGCCTCGTCTTTCGCCTTACAGGCGCCCGCCAGACAGCCGGCGCCGCTCACGTGCGCATCATATTCCTCGCGGAAGTAGCGCAAGGTGGTCACCACCGGATTGGGAGCGCTCTGCCCGAGTCCGCACAGCGCCGTATTGCGCACCAGTTCGCACAACTCCATCAGCAGCGCCACGTCCGCCGCCGCAGCCTCACCCGACGTGATCTTTTCCAGGATGCCGTGCATCTGCTGGGTCCCCGCGCGGCACGGGATACACTTGCCGCAGCTTTCGCTCATGCAGAATTCCATGAAGTACTTGGCCACGTCCACCATGCAACTGGTCTCGTCCATCACGATCATGCCGCCCGACCCCATGATGCTGCCGATGCGCGCCAGCGATTCGTAATCCACCGGGGAATCCAGGTGTTCGGCCGGGATGCAGCCGCCCGAAGGCCCGCCCGTCTGCACCGCCTTGTACTTCTTGCCATCTGGAATGCCGCCGCCGATGTCGTGGATGATCTCGCGTAGCGTGATTCCCATCGGCACCTCGATCAGCCCGGTATTCTCCACCCGTCCCGCCAGCGCGAAGACTTTCGTGCCCTTGCTCTTCTCCGTGCCGATGGCCGCGAACCAGACCGCCCCGTGGCGCACAATCGGCGCGATGTTGGCGAATGTCTCCACGTTGTTGATCAGCGTGGGGCACTCCCAAAGGCCCGATTCCGCGGGAAAGGGCGGCCGTGGCCGCGGCGTGCCGCGCTTGCCCTCGATGCTGGCAATCAGCGCCGTCTCCTCGCCGCACACGAACGCCCCCGCGCCCAGGCGTATATCAATATGGAAGTTAAAGCGCGTGCCGCAGATGCTGTTGCCTAATAGTCCCAGCCGCTCCGCCTGCTTGATTGCAGTCTTCAGGTGCTTGACCGCCAGCGGATACTCGGCGCGCACATAGATGAAGCCCTTCTGCGCGCCCACCGCATACGCCGCGATGGCCATGCCTTCCAGCACGCGGTGCGGATCGCTTTCCAGCACCGCGCGATCCATGAACGCGCCCGGGTCGCCTTCGTCGGCATTGCAGATCACGTACTTCTGCTGGTCCCCGGTCTTGGCCACCGTACTCCACTTCAAGCCCGTCGGATAGCCCGCGCCGCCGCGCCCGCGCAGTCCGCTGCCCTTCACCTGGTCGATGACTTCCTGCGGCGACATCTCGGTGATCGCCGTGACCAGCGCGGCGTACCCCTCGTGCGCGATGTAGTCCTCGATACGCTCGGGATCGATGAGCCCGGAATTCTCCAGCACGATCTTCTTCTGGCGGGCGAAGAACGGTACGTCCGTGGGGCAGGGATGCAAGCCGCCCGTCGCAGGATCGCCGCCCGTGTCCATTGAGCGTATGATCTCCGGCGCGTGCTCCGCGGTAACGGCCTGGAACATGCGTCCCTCTGTCTTCACCGAAACCAGCGGCCCCGCGCTGCATAGCCCCATGCAGCCCACGCCCTTTACCAGGACCTCGTTCTGCATGCCCGATTCGACCACTTCCATCTTCAGTGCGTCGCGCACCAGGTCCGCGCCGCTAGAGAGGCAGCCTGCCGCCACGCAGACGCACACGTGGTGCTGGAACCGGCTTTGTGCCGCCCGCTCGGTTTCGGCAATCCTGCGCAACTCTTCAATAGTCATGAGTGCATGCCTTTCGCGATCCGCGCCACCACGTCCTCAGGCGCGATCTTGCCCAGAACGGCGGTGTCAATCACCGCAGCCGGAGCGAGGCCGCAAGAGCCCAGGCAGCGCGCCGTAAGCACGCTCAACTCGCCATCAGCCGTGGTTTCTCCCGGTTTGATCCCATAGCTGCGCTCGATGGCATTCAGCACGAGAGGCGCGCCCTTGATGTAGCAGGCGGTTCCCGTGCAGACCACGCAGGTGTGTTTGCCTTGGGGTTTTAAGGTGAAAAAGTGATAGAAGGTAGCCGCCCCGTAGACGCGGCTAAGCGGTACACGCAGGACCGCGGCGACGAAGCGCAGCGCGCTCTCGTCCAAGTAGCCGAAACACTCCTGCACCGTATGCAGGGTTTCAATCAGCGCGTGCGGCTCGCGCCCGTGGCGGCGCGCCGTGGCCTCGACGATTTTCCAGCGCTTGTCGTCCGAGGGCGCCTGCGGAGGCCCGGCGAATGTCTGCATATCTCTCCTATCGGTCGGCAGCTCCGATAAAAGAGTATGGTATCTGAAATCGCTGCGCGTCTGAAGCCCGGCGCCAAAAAAACAAGGGCCCCACAGAACGTGGAGCCCTTTTCAGATCAATACTGCTTTAAGCCTCGACTCTTCAGGAAGGATCCTTGGATCGGGTGTTCTTCACTCCCGACACGATGCCCAGGCCCACCAGCACCAGAGTTATCATCACGATCCAATGCGAGGGTACGTGCATCAGGGTAGCGCCATAGATCAATCCGCCGATCAAGACCAGGTAACCGATCAGGTACAGTCCGAATGACATATGTCCGTCCCTGTTGGCTGGCTGGAGCTTTTACACCACCTTCATGCGCCGCAAAGTGAGCGACAACAGGATCAGGCCCGCACCCAGTAGAACCGTGGTGTTCGGTTCCGGTACGGCGGTGGCAAAGAAAGATCCGGACGTACTCCGCACTTCCAGCGTGGGGCTGGCCGCAGCTTCCGCAGCGGTGCAGATCGCATCGGCGCCGCAAAAAAACTGCTCGATTTGGAGCGGCGTCTGATTGGGGATAGTGGCCGAGAAACCGCCCGTCCAATTCGAGCTACCGCTGGCATCGACGGCAACCCCGAAGAGGCTGATGGACACGTTAGTGTTGGTCCCATTCCTGGTCAGCAGGACCGGCGATGGAGTTCCAGCCACATTGATTGAGCAGGATTGCCCGTTAGTCAGCCCGGCACAGTTCAAGACCGACGAACCCGGATCCACGCCGGAGATGAAGAAGAGCAGGCCGGGATTCATCGCAAACTGAAGGAACGGGTTGAAAGTGCCGGCTGAGCCAGGCGGCGGTGTGCCGAAAGGCAGTCCACCGTTGATGAGGATTCCCTCATTCGTTGTCAACGAACCACCGCTAAACGTCAGGGTGGTGCCGGTGTTTACGTCACCGTTGCACGGTGCGCCCGGGCAAACTCCGAGCGCACCGGGGTCAGCGGTAAACAGAATACTGGTGAGCGTCGCATTTACGACGCCCGAAGATCCGATACCCAAGGTACCGATGGGAGAGGCAAACGCATACCCACCCAGGGACAAAACACTTACTAAAAGTAGTCGTACTCTCACCTGATTCCTCCGATGTATGTCGACGCCTGCCGCTTTGGGCAACGTCCATACCTTTAGATAGTGGCGGAATTACTATCCTGTGTCTGTTTGGTTTACAACGTAGTACTGGGATCGCGACTTCAGAAAGTGCGCTGCAAAACATTCGACATATAGTATTTAAACGTACGTGAGGATGGATTAGACCGCCGGTGTCAAGGTTTTGGTACGGGAGTTCACGTAACGGCCGGGTGCCAGCACACCCTGGGGATCGAGCGCGGAGCGCAGTGTGTCCAACACCCGTTGATACTCGGTGCCGTCCTGCATGGCATGCATTGCTCCCACGCTCAGTCGATAGGGATGATATCCTTCTGCGGCGAATTGCTTGAGCAGGTCGTGGTAGCAGGTCATGGCCCGCTCGTCTTCGCCTGGCAACGCACGGTCGTAAGAGAGTGAAATGATACAGGCCAACGCACGTTCGGTGATCATCGTAATGGAAATGGCGGGCTCGAAGCCGTGACTCAAAGTCACACGACCGGCCAATGCCGCCACCGCTCGCGCATCGCTGCCGCGTGCCGGGGCCACCGGACTACACCACAGCAGGCCGCAGCCATCGCGATCCGGATCCATGGCGGGGGGCGGAGGCGTGCGCTTGCGCCAGTACGTGCTGAATAGGGGGTGATCGGTCGGGATCCCTTTCATGAGGCCGTAAACCGGCTTCAGCACCGCCAGCGTCTTTTCCAGCTTCCAGCCGCTAATCCATTCATAGGGCTTGGCGAAGAGCGTTGCGAGGCGAAGCTTACGGTCATCCAGGAACTCCAGGCGCGTTGCTTTACCGGCCAGTGCCTGACGGATCAGCCGCCGCGCCTCTTTCACCTGCGCCCTGGTACCGTAGAGGGCGCCGGAGCCGTTCCACGCGCCGATCTTGAGTTCGCGCCGCAACTCTCGCGTCACTTCGGCGCCCAGCGGAGTCTGTCCCTTCATGCGCTCCCAGGGGTATTGCTGGAGCGCCGCGATAACCTTATAGTCGTTGGCAATGTGCGAGGCGCTGCGGATGGTGCCGTTCATCCTTAGGGGGCGCAACGCGTCGATGATGCCTTCCAGATCTTCTTCCCGCTCGCAGCGAAAATAATAAGCTTGAAAATACTCCGGCGCAGGCATGAGCCACACGGTCATGCGTGTCACTACGCCCAGGTTCGACTGCGAGAACAGTCCGTCCAGCACCGGACCCACGCCCCAGCGGTAGGCTGGCGCGGCTTTGCTCCCCTGGTATCGGGCGAAGCCGGTCTCGATCACGCCGCCTTCCGGCAACACCACCTCGAGGCCGCAGGTATGCGCGAAATGATCGCCGTAGGGTGTATGGCCAAAGCCTCGCTCCATCGTGTTGCCGATCAAGCTGCAGTCCGGGCTTGCGCCGGTGGAATCCATCCAGAGCTTCGAGCCCCGTTCAGCCAGGAAGCCTTGGAGCTGTGCCTGCGTGACTCCCGGTTCCACCGTGACGTAACCCAGCGCCTCGTCGAAATCCACGATGCGGTTCATGCGGCTCAGGTCGAGCAGCACGCAGTTATCGGAGGCGGGCATGCGTGATCCGTAGCCCCAGTTCTTGCCGCTGCTGACCGGATATACGGGCATGCCGTGGAGGTTGGCGATGCGCATGCATTCCTGCACCTCCTGGCGGCTCCCCGGACGCACGATGGCGGGAACGCCGTATCCGCTTTGGAACGTGCCGGTCTCCACAGCGTTGAGGCTGGCGCGGTCCGTGACCACGTGTTCCGCGCCAACCGCGTCCGCCCACTGGAGGCGTGCACTTTCGGGCAGGAATGTCGCCATGATTAAGCGACGGGCACCAGTGCCGCCATGGGCTCCACTGCCATCGGCATTTCGAAGCCGCGCGCGGCAGTTTGCAGAACTCTGCGCGGACTGCCGGGACAGAACAGGGGGGCCGAGAGCAGGCTGGACGCTAGTTCGCGCACCATGTTGCGGTACTTGGGATTGGGCAGCCGGGAGTCGAAACGCAAAACTTCCATCTCGCAATCGTACGAGGGGTCGTGGTACGGGGGCAGTGCTTCTCCGTCCACAAATAGCGGCGACAGGCCGATCCGGCGCAGAATTTGTGCGGAACTATGCCTCCAGGTGGCGGTGGCCAATCCCACGCAACTGCCTAGCAGTTCCAAGAGGCCGTAGGTCGCCAGGATAATACGCAGCGGCTCCGGGCCTAGCCGGTGACTCTCTGCCACCGCCCAGCCGCCCACTTCGCCGAAGCGCACGCCGGTTTCTCGCGCGTTGGTGATTTCGCGCTCCACCGCCTGGCGGAATGCTTTCCCGCTGGTGGAACGTGCGGCTGCCGCGTGGCTCACCAACAGGTCGTCGAAGTTGCGAAGATCGCTTTCTTCCAGGAATCGCAGGCAGGCGCAGACCTGTCCTTGAGAGTCGAGCGAAATTACGTGCCAGCTCTCATCGTCGGCCGGCGATTTGTGAAGTCCGTCGCTGGTCAACTCGTGACGCGTAATCGCGCCATCTTCTAAGTAAATCCGGCCCCGGAAGCGTTGCACTTTCGTTAACAGAGCGAAGTGCATACGGCTATCCGCCTGCTGATTTCGAAACATGGGCGGAGCAGTTTGGCCGGATGGAGGCAAAATCACAAATTCGGATCGTCGTCGTTCGCAAAGGATCATTGTGACAACCTGCCTTTGGCATTTCTGCCAATATTGTCCCTGCGAAGTCCTGAGGAAGCTGAAGTGGAACCAGTGAGAAGATGTGCTGTTTCCGCCGGGATCTGATATTAGAGTTCTATCTAGGTTTACGGCTTCGGTGTCTTTTTTTCCAGATCGTAAATCGTACTCGTCTGTTTACTTACTTTAGTCAATGAAACAGAGCTCGACATGCCGGGGAAAACTTAACGTTGGGCAAAGCTCCGCCGAAATGGCCTTGGCGGGGAGTTGGAGCGGTAGTGCTCGCGCAGGAAGAAAGGCCTGGTGGATTATTAATTTTTGGCTACCCCGGTATTATAACCACTTGTGCCCCAAAGAACAGTACTGTTTTTTCGCGCATATCGGGTGCTTTGGTTTCCCGAGTAAGGGTTATTTCTTGCGTCCGTGGCCCAATGTTCTCAACACTGGAGTACCATTTTGTCGCGCTTTCACCGGAATAGCCTCGGCTAGCGGCGCACACGATACAATGAGCTGGTGGGGACACAGACAGAAACTACTCCGCCCGGCGTGAGGGCACGCCTCTCGGAACTGACGGCGGATGTGCAGCGCGGATTCGTGGCCGAATGGGCCGTCACGATTATTCTTTTGCTTTTCGGCACCACCACGCTGGTGCAGGCGTTTGTCATTCCGAGCGCATCGATGGTGGGCACGCTGCTAATTGGCGATCACGTGCTCGTGGATAAAATGGTGTACGCGCCGCCGGGCATGTGGAGCAAGGTGTTGCCCTATCGCGAACCGCGCCGCGGCGATATTATTGTTTTCCGTTATCCGCTGAATATCTCCATGGACTACGTGAAGCGCGCAATTGGAGTGCCCGGCGACCACATACGCCTGGTCAACAAGCAGCTCATGTTGAACGGCCACCTGGTGAACGAACCCTACGCCGTCCACAGTCAGCAATATATCGATCCCTACCGGGATAACTTTCCGGCCAATGCCCACACCATTCCGCAGCGCCCGCGCGCCGCTGAAATGTTGGAGAAGTACGTGGTCAACGACGAGCTGGTGGTGCCCCCCGGCTATATTTTTGCCATGGGAGACAACCGCGACGATTCCGACGACAGCCGCTTTTGGGGTTTGGTGCCGCGCGAGAATATCGTCGGTTCGCCCGTGCTGATTTATTGGAGTTTTGAAGCGCCTACAGCGGATTTGACCAACGGCAATATCGGTTTCGATCACATCATGGATGTGGTGACCCACTTCTTCACCAAGACGCGGTGGGATCGCACTTTTCATCTCACGCGCGGCTATCCGTTGAAATAGAGATCACGCGGCGGTTGCTGTCTGAAATAGGGCGCAGACTGCACCCGACGGGTCCGCGATGATACCGTAGCGGCCTTGATCGCCCATGCCGGTGGCCGAACGGAGGACCTTACCGCCGCGGTCCAGCGTCTGGCGCAGGCTCTCGTCTAAGTCGGCTACCGTGATGTAAACCATCCAGCCGGGCGGCAGTCCCGCATTCTGGCCTCGGGCATGACAGATGCCTGCGACCGGCTGCGCCTCGCCGGTGGGGGTCATGCAGAAGTCCTGGTAGCCGCCCATTTCCACGCCGGAGGGCGTCCAACCGGTCACGCTTTGGTAGAAGTCGCGGAGCGCCACGGCGTCCGGAACGGTCAAGTCGATCCAGCCAATTTGTCCGGGCATCAGCAGCAGTGTAGCGCAGCTACTTGCCGACAGCGAACCAGATGACCGCCCAGATTACGCCAAGGAAAGCGGCAGTGCCGCCGAAGAAGGCCCACTGGGTCGCGCCGGGAGCGTTGCGCAGGGTGGTCATGAAGGCCGGCATCGGCGCGACGTCGCGTTCGGGCTCGGGCTCCGCCACGGGTTCCGGCTCGGGCTCGGGCAGTGCCGCGAGCGGCAGGGGACCGGGTCCGATCGGCGACGGCGGTACGATGTTGGCGGTGGCGGCATCGGCAACCAGCGCCGCGGCTGCCCACAGGTTGTTTTGCAGCTCGGGTTTGGGGGCGGGCGATGGCGGCACGGGCTGCAATTCTGCACCAATACTCGCCGTAGCTCCCGTATCCGAGCCGCGACCGTCTGGGAGCGGTAGGGCCACCGGCTGAGGCGCTTCTAGCG
>JBDTPR010000150.1:0-11659 GCA_039932635.1 Candidatus Solibacter sp. | reverse complement strand
CGGAAGCGAACACCAGGCGCGAATCGCGATTGAAAATGAGCACGGCGTCTTCCAGGTCCTGCAGCAGGTGATCGATATTGCCGCGCAGGTCGCTGACTTCGAATTGCGCGCCGCGCAGCCTTTCGCCCAGCAAATTGACCTTGGACGTCATCACGGACAACTCGTCCTTGGCAGTTTTCGCGGCCGCCGAGTCATCGGGACCATACTCCCCGCTGGCGAAGCGGTCGAGCAGTTGCCCGATATGGCCCAACGCACGGAACAGCGCCATCGAGAAGAGAAACGTGATCAACACCGCGCCGGCCACTGAAAAGACGGCGACACTGCCCTTCTGATAAAGCGCCTCGCTGAGCGTGGGGCGGATCAGCGCCGGATAGATGACCACGCGTACCCAGAAGAGCACCTTGTCGTTGGAACCCACCGGGTCCTCAAGCATGTAAAAGCGGCTCTCGTTGAACACCAGGGCATTCAGCTGTTGATACCAGCTTCGGTCGCGCACCAGTTTGCCAAAATCGCCATCCGTGTTGCCGCTGCCCACGCGATTGGGCAGCGTGCTCGACATCACCTTCCTGGTGTCCGCAGACACTATATCGATCGAGAGCACGCCGTTCGACGAGCGCAACAGGCTCAGCAGGCGCTGCTTCAAATCGGCATCCTGCACCGCCTCGGGTAGTGACACATCGCGGCGGCTGTTGATGGCGTCGATGACCATGATGCGCGCGAAGTCTTTGATGACTTCGGCGCGCTCGTAGGTCGATTGGAGCTTGAGCTGCATGAAGCTGTACAGATCGACGCTGGAAACGAGAGTGACGATTACGGTGGCGAGCAGCACCGAGCCGACCGTCACCTTGGTTTGCAGCTTCATGACTCACCCGATGGCGAGGAGAAGTTTGCCCGAGGTGTTTCTGGATTCCAGGTCGCGATGGGCTTGAGCCGCGTCGGCCAGCGGATAGGTGCGGTCGATGCGCAGGCGCAGTTGGCCGGAAGCCACGGCGTTGAGCACGTCCGTGGCGCGCCACAACAACTCCTCGCGATTCAGGAGGTAGTGCCCGAGGCTCGGGCGCGTGAGGTAGAGCGAGCCCTTGCCGTTCAACGTGTTCGGCTCGAAGTTCTGCACGGGGCCGCTGGACTGGCCGAAGAGCGCCAGCGTACCGCGCGTGCGCAGCGAATTGAGGCTGCGTTCGAAGGTAGTCTGGCCCACCGAATCGTAAACCACATCGACGCCGCGGCCGCCGGTGAGGCGACGGGCTTCCACATCGAATTCCTGCTCGGTGTAGAGGATGGTCTCATCCGCCCCGGACTCGCGCGCGATGGCCGCCTTCGCCGGCGTCGAGACGGTCCCGAATACGCGGGCGCCGAGGGCTTTGGCCATCTGCACAATCAATCCACCCGCGCCACCCGCCGCCGCATGGACCAGGCAGGTATCGCCGGCTTTGACCTTAAACGTGGAGTGAGTGAGATAGTGAGCGGTCATACCTTGAAGCATGGCCGCGGCCGCTGTATCGAAGCCTACATTATCGGGAATTCTGACCAGTTGTGCCGACGGCACTACCGCGTACTCCGCGTAAGATCCGCGCGCCATTGCGTACGCCACGCGATCCCCGGCGGCCACTTCCGTTACACCCTCGCCTACGGATTCCACGGTGCCTGCAGCTTCGCTGCCGATAGCGATCGGGTTGTCCGATTTGTACAGCCCCGTACGAAAATAGATGTCGAGGAAGTTTACTCCACTGGCGGCAATGCGCACCAGCGCCTGCCCGGGACCGGGCTTTGGCTTGGGGATCTCGACTAACTCCAGGCGATCCGGACCGCCTGGCACGTTGACCTGAATAGCTTTCATAGATTAGCTTTTGCGCAGTGCCCGTCGCGCGTGCGCGGACGTTGCATAGAGTAACAGATACAGGATTGTGAAAGGAAAGGAAATCAGGCGGACCAGCGTCCGCACCGCGCCGGATCCCGCCAGACCGGAGCGATACAGTACAAACTGACGGATCGCGCCCAGGTGCATGCGGTCGAACCAGAAGTAATCGCCGTTCTCATTGATGATGAAAACCTTGGCGGCCATGCCCAGGGCGATCACCCACTTCCATCTCGCCAGCACCACTTCACCCGAGCAGAGAATACCTACCAGTGCGTAATTGTTGGCTGCCAGTTCCCGGAACAGGCGCTTTCGCCCCTCATATCCGCGATAGTCGCCGATCCGGTACAGCCGCGTGTTGTGGGCTTCGAAGCCCTTGGGCAAGGTGGCGTAGCAGGTCACCAGGTCGATGTTGATCTGCTCGCCCCACGCCTGGCGGAGCCCCGGAACGAGACCTTCCAACAGCCCGCGGGTGCCGCTCTCCACCAGCAGTATGGAAGTGACTTGCGGCAGCCGGCCGCTCAGGAAATAGCGCACTTATCTGAATATAACTTGCCGCGTCACTCGTCGTATTACTTCGAGCGCGCCGTGTGGTCGAAGACCACTTTGCCGCCCACGATGGTATAGACCACGTCGGTCGCCATAATCTGGTCTTCCGGAATGGTCATGATGTCCTTCGAAAGTACCGTAATGTCGGCGAGTTTCCCGGCTTCGAGGCTGCCCTTTAATTTCTCTTCGAACGCGGCATAAGCGTTGTTCACCGTGTAAGACTTCAGCGCGTCTTCGCGGGACATGCGCTGGTCGGGATAGAAGACGGTGCCGTCCTTGAGCTTGCGGCTGACCGTGGCGTAGAAACTGGCCAGCGGACTGACGTCTTCCACCGGAGCGTCCGTGCCGTTGCCCACGATCGCGCCGGACTTCATCAGCTTCTGCCACACATAGGCGCCCTCCTCCGCGCGCTGCGGACCCAGCCTCAGCAGCACGTACGGAGCGTCGGACGTGCAGTGGATTCCCTGCATCGCGGCGATCACCCCGAGTTTGCCGAAGCGCGGAATATCGGCGGCGTTGATATGTTGCGCATGCTCCACTCGCCAGCGCAGATCCTTCTTGTCGGGATGCGCCTTAAAGGCATCCTCGAAGATGTTGAGCGTCTCGCGATTGGCGCGGTCGCCGATGGCGTGGACGCAGAGTTGGAAGCCGTGCTGGATAGCAAGCTCGGCCGTCTTGCGAATGTCGGCCGGATCGTCGGTATTGAGTCCGCTGCTGTCCTCCTTATCGGTATAAGGGGCCAGCAGCCACGCGCCGCGCGGACCCAACGCGCCGTCGATCGCGCGCTTGATGCCGCGCACGGTGAAGAAATTATCGCCCGCGCCGATGATGCGGTACTTATCGAGATTGGCCGCGAGCTGGTCATTGGGGGCGCGCAGCATCATCCAAATGCGCATGTCGAGTTCGTGCGCGTCGGCCATCTTCTTCAGCGTGTCCACAGTGGAAAAGGGCGAGCCCGCATCGTGGAAGGTGGTGATGCCTTTGGAGAGCGATTCACCGATCGCCAGCTTGATCGCTTTGGCCGTCTCGGCCTGACGGTCGGCCGCGGAGCGCTTGGCCTCGTAGTCGGCGCGCGCGCGGCCGATCACGCCGCTGGCGCGCTCGCGCAGCAGTCCGGTGGGCGCGCCCTTCGCATCCTTGAGGATTTCGCCGCCGTTGGGATTGGGGGTCTTGGGAGTGACGCCGGCAAGTTCCAGCGCCTTGCCGTTGACGAAGGAAGCGTGTCCGCTGGCATGCGTCAGCACCACGGGATTATTGGGCGACACTTTATCCAGCGAATCGTGCAGCGGGAAGCCTTCCACATTCGGGGTGGGCGCGGAGGTCCACTTCGACTGGTGCCACCCGCGGCCGATAATCCATTCGCCGGGCTTCGCTTGTTTGACGGCGCGCGCCACTTGCGCCACGATGTCGTCCCAAGTGCGCGCCTCGCGCAGGTCGAGCCCCATGCGGAATTCGCCGACCCCTGTGAAGTGCCCGTGGCCTTCGATGAAGCCGGGGATGGCAAGCATGCCGTGCAGGTCGATCACCTTCGTGGCGGGTCCGATCCACTGGGCGGCGGCGCGGCCCGCGCCAAGCGCCGTGATCTTGCCGGCGCGGACGGCGAGTGCCTGCGCGACCGGCGCCGCGGGATTCATAGTGACGATCTTGCCGTTGCGCAGGACGAGGTCCGCGGGCTGGGCGTAGAGCGAGGCGGCGAACAGGACGGGCAGAAAAGCGCGCATGAGTCAGGATACTCCGATCTGATTCCAGCCCGCATCGCCTGGCCACGTGCGGTGATAGAGTGAGGCTCATGAAACTGCCTCTCGCGATGATCCTGGTGGCGACTGCCTGGGCGCAGCCCATCAAGCTGCATCCCGACAATCCGCGTTACTTCCTCTTCCAGGGGCGGCCCACGGTGCTGATCACGTCGGGAGAGCACTACGGCGCGGTCTTGAATCGCGACTTCGACTACGTGCGTTACCTGGACACCCTGCGGATGGATCGTTTAAACCTGGCGCGCGTGTTTTCGGGATCGTACCGCGAGGTGGGCGGGAACTTCGGCATCGCGAGCAATACGCTGGCGCCCGCGCCCGGCAAGTTCGTAGCGCCATGGCAACAACGCGATGGCAAATTCGATCTCACGAAGTGGGATGACGCGTACTTCACGCGCTTGAAGGATTTCCTTACGCAGGCGTCAAAGGCCGGCGTAGTCGTCGAGTTCGTGCTCTTCTGCCCTTTGTACGAAGACAGCATGTGGAGCGTCAGCCCGATGAACGCGCGCAATAACGTCAATGGAATTGGCGACATCGGGCGCACGGAAGTACTCGCACTGAAAGATTCTCGCCTCACGGAAGTACAGCTTGCCATGGTGCGGAAGATCGTCTCTGAATTGCGCGACTTCGACAATTTGTACTACGAGATCTGCAACGAACCGTACTTCGGCGGCGTTACGGCGGAATGGCAGCAGCAGGTGGCCCGCGCCATCGTGGATACAGAGGCTGCCTTCCCGAAGAAACATCTGATCGCGCAGAACTGGGCGAATGGTTCCTCTGTGGTCGAACCCGCGAATCCGCTGGTGGGCCTGTTCAACTTTCATTACTCGCGGCCGCCGGCCTCGGTGGCGATGAATGCGAAACTGAATCGCGCGATTGGAAATAACGAAACTGGCTTCGACGGGTCCGCCGATGCCACCTATCGAGTGCAAGGCTGGGACTTCCTGATGGCCGGCGGCGCGCTCTACAACAATCTGGACTACTCGTTCACCGTGGGTCACGAAGATGGAAGTTTCGTGCCGCCCGCGTCTACTCCCGGGGGCGGTAGCGCGACGTTGCGACAGCAATTGCGACACCTGGCCGATTTCTTCAAAGAGATCCCGTTCGTAAGTATGCGACCCGCCGCCGAGGGCACGGTGCGCGGACCGGAAGGCATGTCGGTGCGCGCCCGTGAGGAGCCGGGGAACGTCTACGCGATCTATGCTCATCACGGCCGTTCCATGAAGGGAGCAAAGCCGCAGTATCAGGTGGACGCAACCACGGCATCGCGAGAACTCGTGCTCCGCCTCCCGCGCGGAAAATATGTCGCGCAATGGAGAGATACACACACCGGCAAGGACACCAAGGTGGAGCAGTTTGAAGTCACCGTCGAAGAGTTCAAACTAGCCTCGCCCATCTACGCGGAGGACATTGCACTACAGGTTCGCGTGAGGTAGGACTGACGATTCTACTTGGCTACGCTCCCAGAGTCCGCCGGCAGAAGGCGCGGCAAAGAATTGTAAGAAGTGAGTCGCGGTCCCCGTCCGACACCAGCGCGAGGCTTCGGACTATGTCGGTCTTTGCCAAGACAGTCAGCTTATGAACACGCGCGTACGATGCAACATTGAGCCCCGCCGAACGCCAATCTGCGATTGCAAGATCGTACTCTGTATGCCTCGATTGTGATGTAATTGGCGCTGCAACAAAATCGTCGTCGCCCGTGTCGAGCAGCACTACCGCCGGTCGGACCTTGGCGCCGGTCGCCTGGTGAAACTGCATTCGAATCAGGACAACTTCACCGAATCGCAGAATCATCCGTCAAGCGCTCGTAAATAGCATCTTCTGGGGAGTAGGCTGCTTCGAACCGCTCCCGGCCCGCGGCGCGCCACGCCAAGTCGAAATCCCCCGGCTCCCACATGACCACAACGCGGAGTTGTTCGCCAAGCGGGATCTCGCTTGCAACCTCCGGCGGAAGCGCAATCTGTCCACCGGGGGCGACGGTGCTTTCGAATTCCACAGCTTTCATGTGAAGGCTTACTCCTTATCCATCATGCCACATCGATCTCGCAGGACCCATTGGCACGGGCCGCACACCGCTCATCGGATATAGTCCTTGGCGATCTTGCGCTTATCGTACCCGTCCAAAACGTGCACTGCGCGAATCTTTTTCAACGACACCGGCGACAACTGCCCGATCGGAATGTACATGATATTGCGCCCCAGGCGCGCGGCGATGGTGCGGAAGATCGAGCGCGGCGGCTTGGCGGCGACATACACCACGTGCTTCTGAATCGAGTAGTCCAGCCCCGCGAGCAATAAGCGCTCCGATTTCGATTCCGCAAACTGATAGTCCGCGTCCTGCCACACGTCGTACATACGGCGCGCCGGCAGACTCATCAGGAAGCCGCCGTACTCTCCGCGCCCGATGCCCGGGCCCACCAGATTGTCGAACGGGAACGTGGAATAGAACGCCATGTCGCTCTCGTTCTGGTGCTCGCCCAGCCAGGTGGTGGTGTACGTATACCGGTCGTCGCGATCCTCATCGAAGATCACAATCACGCTACCCACTTCGCCCTGGATCTTCTGAAACTGCCGCACATAAATGCGCTTCTCGTACCACTTGCGTATGGTCTCGCGCAGGTCAATGCCATCCAGAATGGACGTGGTGAACGGCTCCACGCGGACGCGCTCTTCCGACAAAACGCTCTTGCCCTTCTTCTTCAAATACCGGCCATATCCCTCGATCACCAGGTCTTCCGGAGGATACGAACAGATGCCGGCGCCGTTGAGCTGGCTGGCCCATTCGCCGGGGAATTTTTCCTTCTTGCGCGGCTTGAGGCCGTACGGGCGCAGCTTCTGCTTGGTATTCGGCAGGCGGCGGCGAAGGCGTATCCGCCGCGTATCGATCCACACCTCTTCACCGGAAATGCGCGCGGTGGGCAGGTCTGCCTCGAGCCGCTGCGGCGGATATTTTCCGGCGGCATCCCACACATCCCATGCGTAGTTGTCGTCGGCGATGCCGCGCGCCGCCACCGTAAGATCGAAGACGCCAGCCGACAGTTGTTGGGCGGAGAGCGCAAGATTGCGCGTATACCGCGCCAGCAGGCGGCGCTGCCAGTGCGCCACGCGTTCGCCGGTGTTGGCCTCGTACTCTTTCTCGGCGGCGCGGAATACGGCTAGCTGTGCATGCCGCCGGTCGATGAGATTGGTGTCCGTCATCGCGCCGCGGTAATTCTCGTAGCGCCACTGCAGCGCCGGATACTCCATCAGAATCTCGGCCAACGATTCGGGATGTGGATTGAGCAGCTCGATGCCGTCCCGCCGCGTGCGCGCCAAAGGCTGTGCCTGCGGTTCCTGCATGGCATCCAGCACCGGGTCGAGCAAGTTGAGCGAAACCACCACCAGAACCTTGGCGAGCGGATTTGCTCCCTGCAATTTCCAGGCGATTCCGGCGGCATGCCTCGCCAACTCGTCGGACCGTGGCTGCGGGTACACGCGATACGCCTCGATGTAACGTCCCAGACCGATGTGGCGGATGGCGTACGGGTCGGGATAATCGTCCTTGAGATGCGGACGCTGCCCGGCGTCCGGGTCCGCGAACACAGTCTCCGCGCCCGTTTCAAGCCCGGAGCGGATCGCCTCCGTGAACGGGTCGGCCGGCTCCACGGGAACGTACACTGCTTCCTCGCCCCCCGGCGTCTCGTCGGGGTAGAAGATGACGGAAATCTCAGGTAAACGCGCCACCGCGCGCGTCCACGCGTCTTGCAGCGTGATCGGGAGTTCGACGGCAATCACTTCGGGCCGCAAGCGCAGGATGGCCGCGCGGACTTCGATGGCAAACTCCAGCCGCCCTGGGACCACGGGGAAGTAGGTGAAGCGCCCGCGCGTCAGGCTGCCGGCATCGCCAAAGGGATCCGGAAGCGGTAGATCAGGACTCGGCGGGTCGATTTCTGCGGACATAGCGCATGGCTTCCTCTCCGAGCACCTGAATGATCGCGATCTCCAGGGCTTCGGATTCGTGCGTGCGTTGCGTGGCCAGGCTCTTCAGCTTGATGGCGTACCGCGCCACGTTGATGCCGTCGCGCACCGTGTAGCGCTCGTCGGCCGCGTGAGCCATTTGCAGGAAATCTACCACGTAGCTGAGAATGCGCTCCTCCGCGAACGGCAGGTTTTCACGCAAGATGTGGTGCTCTTCGTCGCGCTCCGGAAAATCGATGAAAATCTGCGGCTGCAGCCGCGAGTGGATGTACTCGGGCAGTTCGAAAGTGCTCGCATCGTCGTTCATGGTGGCCACCAGGCGGAATTGCGGGTGGGCCTTGATCTTGATTCCGGCCACGATGGATTCCACGTAGCGCCGGTTATCCAGCAGCGGAGCCAGCGACGCCCAGCTCTTCTCGCTCATGCGATTGCCCTCGTCGATGATCGCGATGCCGCCCTTGATCATCGCGGTGACCAGCGGTGAAGCGACATAGCGCAGATTTCCGCCGCCTTCGATTACCGGCGTGACCAAAAGGTCCTCGGGCCGCGTATCCAGTGTGGCTTGCAGGATGTAAACGTCGCGCCCCATCCGCCGCGCGGCGGCGTAAGCCAGGGTGGTTTTGCCGACCCCCGGCTTGCCCAGCAGGCGCGGATTCATCGGCACGTCCTGCTCGTTGACCACCATCCAGGCGGCCAGCAGTTGCCGCATCAATTCATCCTGCCCCACCCATTGGATGGAGAGTTCGTCCGGGTGGGCGAGGTGTAGGTTAACGCCTTCAATCTCGACGGTCATGTTCTGACTTAATATTATGCGGTATGGCCGGGTGTGGCGTGGCGCTTGCTGCCCCGGCACTTGATAATCTGGAAGCTGACTTCACCGAATGAAACAGGGTATCCGTAGTGGGCTGAGAGAAATCATCGCCGAAGAACGGGGTGTGACGCGATGAAGGTGGTGCTACTTGGCCCGTATCCGCCACCCCAGGGCGGCGTGCAGACCAACCTCGTCGCCATACGCGACTACCTGCGCAGCCAGGGCCACTCCTGCGATGCCGTCAATCTCACGCGCCACCGCCAGGAAGACGCCGACGGCGTTTACTTCCCGCAAGGCGCAGCCGCGCTGATGCGGCTTCTCTGGGGTCTTGAGGCGGACCTGGTCCATTTGCACTTCGGCGGTCATCTCTCGCCCAGACTCGTGCAATTGGCTTTGTTTTGCACCCTGTTGCCGGGCCGGAAGACCGTGCTTACCTTCCACTCCGGCGGCTACCCGGGATCGCCCGCGGGCCGCACCGCCGCCCCCGGTACGCTGCGCGGCTTCGTGCTGCGCCGGTTGGACGGCCTGATCGGCGTCAACGCGGAGATCTCGGCCATGTTCCAGAAATTCGGAGTGCCCCAGGAACGCATACGCACGATCCTGCCTTTCACCGTGCGCCCGCCGGATTGCTCGCAGCCCCTGCCGCAAAGGCTGGCCGAATTTTTGCGCGCGCATAGTCCCGTGCTGTTTACGGCCAGCCTGCTGGAACCCGAATATGATCTGACGATGCAAATCGATGCCATGGCCGGAATCCTCGAGCGGCACCCGCGCGCGGGACTCGTGATGGCCGGATCCGGGAGCCTGGAGGCGTCCATTCGCGCACACATCGACTCCAAGCCGTACGCGTCGCACATCCTGCTCTATGGCGATATGCCGCACGCTCTCACCCTGCGCGCCATGCTGGAATGCGACATCGTCCTGCGCACCACGCTGTACGATGGCGATTCGATTTCCGTGCGCGAAGGCCTTTACCTGGGCACGCCGGTGATTGCCACCGACAACGGCATGCGCCCCCCCGGCGTCAATCTGATCCCGGTGTCTGACGGCGTGCGGCTACGCGACACCGTCTTCGAAATAGTGGCGCGAGGCTCTGCCCGGCCGGCGCCCGCGGGAGACGGACAGGAAAACGTGCGGGCGGTTCTGAAATTCTACGAAGAATTGTTCGCGTAGGAGTCTTACCAAAGGCGGATCGGAATGTCGCCTGGCGCAAAACTCAAACCCAAATTTATGCCGTACGCCCATTTGTTGTAGTTCTTGAAATCTCCACTAATGTACTTGCGCGTGTAGAAGCTCATCACCCCGTGAGTGTACCGGGCCACCTGGCGGCTGGCCGACAGATTGGCCGAATAGCTGCCATAGTTGCCGTATACATTTCCCTTGGAACTCGATGCGTTGTAAAGGGTGCCCGCGGACAGCGCCCAGTGGCGCAGGCCCGTATAGTTGTAGCCGGCTCCGGCATTGACCGCGATCGAAGTCAGAAACAGTCCGTTGCCCGGGTTGAGGTTGCTTGAAGCATTGGCAAAGAATGTCCCGCGCGGCACGGTCCAGGAGATGCGGCCGCCGCCGGTTGGAAACGTCTGGTTGATGTAGAAGACTCGCTGGACGGAACCTATCCCGATTACGGCGGCAATCGCCGGATCCACGGGCACCGTCTGAATAAAAACGTTCTCAAATTTAGTGAACCCGCCGAACGCGGACATCTGCAAATGGCGCGTCAGGATGCGGGAATAAACGCCGCTTACGGCATGAGCGTCGGTGCCGCCAGCGATCCCTGTGAAATTGTAGTGGATGTAGGTGTACATCGCACCGACAGTGGAGTTGCGTGTCAGGCGGTACATCATGTCCCCTTGCGCACCCAGGCCTTTGGCGCCGTATAGCGCCGAAGAGCGGCGCCGTGTCAGGAATGCATTCCCCGCAAAACTGAAAGAGAGGCGCGCCGACCGCTGGATCGTGTAGCCTGCTGTCGAGCTGGCCGTGAGAGTCCGGTTATCGTAGAAATCGTTGGTGGGAATGTTGTTCGTACTGGGGTCGAAATCGAGCGTCGTCGGCAGGGTGGGAGTTGCCCGGTTTTCACCGTAAAGAACAAGGCTGTTATTAAAATTGAAGGTGGAATGCCGCGACAGCTGGTGTACGAGGCTGAGTTGCAGATTCTGCGAATTCAGGCCGCTGTAAAACGATTTCTGATAGTGGCTGAACCCGCTGGCATAATTCAACCCGACGCGGGTGCGCTTCCAGGAATGGCTGCCGCTGACCCCAAAGGTCAACCCGACTCCAAAGCTCGCGTCGTTCACCGGCAGCCCCTTGGCGTCCACGGAGACGCCGTTGAGCCCGGCAGAGTAAATGCCGGACACCGAAACGAACGGGCGAAAATCGATTTGGTTGGAAGCCATCGCTCCCGGCGCCTGACCGCGCGCCAGAATGGCCGGACCGCCGTACTGCGCAAACAACGGCGTGACGGCTACAAAGGCCGCGATGGCTCGTACGAGATTCGGCATGCACTCCTTTTCAATGCGCTGGAAAGCCTCCATCAAGTCTGACGCTTCGGTTTCCGGGCTGTCAAGTTGCCGTATTGGTAGTCTGGGCGCTAACCCCCAGATCGGTCCCGTCCCACAGTAGCAGTCTGTTGCCCGCTTACCCGGGTTTCTTTCCATAAAACGCGGGCCGGAACGAAGACGATGGCAAGTGCACAGAGCGCAGCGGCCATCAGCACGGTGAAGGTGCGTAGCGGCGCAGTCA
>JBDTPR010000149.1:0-11693 GCA_039932635.1 Candidatus Solibacter sp. | reverse complement strand
GGGCGCAACAGCCGTTCGAACCCCGCCACCTACATCGGTTTCTACGACACCATACGCGACCTGTTCACACAGGCTCCGCTGGCTGTGGAGCGCGAATACAAGGCGGGGAGATTCAGCTTCAATGTGAAGGGCGGGCGCTGCGAGGAGTGCCAGGGCGAAGGGTCGATCACCACGCAGCTTTACTTCATGCCGGACGTAGAAGTCACATGCGGCGCGTGCAAGGGAGCGCGCTTCAATGCCGAAACGCTCGACGTTACGGTGCGCGGCAAGACCATTGACGACGTGCTCAACATGTCGGTGGAAGAGGGCGTGACGTTCTTCGCCAAAGAGCCCGCGATCGGCAAGAAGATCGAGGTGCTGCACGATCTCGGCCTGGACTATCTGACGCTGGGGCAATCGGCCACCACGCTTTCCGGCGGCGAGGCGCAGCGCATCAAAATCGCCACGGAGTTGAGCAAACTGCAGCGCTCCAAGCACACCGTGTACATTCTCGATGAGCCGACGACGGGATTGCACCTGGCGGATATCGAACGGCTCCTGGAATCGTTGAACCGCCTGGTGGATGCCGGGCACACCGTGATCCTGATCGAGCATCATCTGGATGTGATCAAGACGTGCGATTACGTGATCGATCTGGGCCCCGAAGGCGGGCACGCCGGCGGACGCGTGGTGGTGACGGGTACGCCGGAAACCGTGGCGGCGTGCAAGACGTCGCACACGGGCCGTTTCCTCAAAGCTCACATGAAGTAGGCTCGATGTATGGGCAAGGCGGTATTGTTCTGGCTGGCGGCCGGTATGGCCGCGGCGCAGAGCGTCACTCTCACGGTCAACACCAACGGCTCGCTGCATACCATCGATGAGAAGATCTACGGGCAATTTCTCGAACACATTTATCACTCGGTGAACGGCGGCGTGTGGGGCGAAGTAGTGTGGAATCGCAGCTTCGAGGAGTCGCTGGCCGAGGGACTGTGGAAGGTCAGTAGTGGCGTGCTTGAGGCGGCGGGCGATGGGCGCTTCCGCTTTGGCGCCGAGACGTGGCGTGATTACGAGGTGTCGCTGGATGTGGCGCGTCCCACCAGCGCCGGAGTTTTAAGCATCGGCGTGCGGAGCAATCGTGGCGCGAATTACGCCTTATCGATGGGCGGACCTCGGGGCTACGAGTTGTCGCGAACGGCGTTGAGTCCCGCGACGCGCAATGCGGAGAGCGTCGTACTGCAAACGGCGGCGGGGCAACTGGAGAATGCGCGCTGGTACAACCTGCGATTGCGCGTCGAAGGGCAGCGCCTGCAGGTGTGGCTCGATGGGCGGGTGCTGTTCGATGTGTCGGCGGGCGGGGTTCCAGCGAACGGTCAGGCATTTGTCTCGGCGCGCGGTGGGTCGGGGAACTTCGCGCACCTCGCGGTGAAATCGCTCGCGGGCTCGGCGCTGATGAGCGGCATGCCTACGGCGGCGCGCCACTGGTCGGCCGTCGGTGCCGGAGAATTGTCGCTGGATACAGAGGCGCCGCTGAACAGCAAGCAGAGCTTGCGGATCGCAACGCGCGCAGCCGATTCGGGCGTGGAGCAAGCGGGCTTCGCGGTGCGTGCCGGCGATGCGCTGCGCGGGTCGTTGTGGGCCAGCGGCACAGGGACGGGGATGGTGGTGCGGCTACTGGATGGCGCGAAAGTGCTGGCGGAGCAAACCATCGGCGCGCCGGGCGCCGAGTGGAAACAATTTCCGTTGCTGCTGACACCGAGTGCGGCGTCGGGCAATGCGACGCTGCGAATTCTTGCGCGGGCGCGCTCGAATGTGAAGCTCGATCAGGTAAGTCTGATGCCCGATTCCTCGCGCGCGAACGGCGGCTTCCGGCCGGACCTGACGCAGGCGGTCGCAGCGCTGCGGCCTCCCGTGATCCGCTGGCCGGGCGGAAGCTTCGTCAACAATTACCGCTGGAAGGATGGGATCGGGCCGCAAGCGAAGCGCACGGGGAAGAATGGCTGGGACGAGTGGGATCCGCTGGCGTTCGGGATCGACGAATTCCTCGCGTTCACGCGCAAACTGAACGCGGAGCCCGTGATCGTGGCGTGGGTGGGTCCGCGCACCCCGGTAGATCGCGCCGAGTACCTGCGCGATGTACTGGATCTGATCGAATACTGCAATGGTTCGCCTGATACCACGTGGGGCAAGATCCGCGCGCAGAACGGGCATCCGCAGCCCTATCGCGTGAAGTACTGGGAACTCGACAACGAAGTGTGGAGCATGGCACCCGCCGAATATGCGGGCGTGCTGGCGCAATTCGTACCCGCGATGAGGCAGGCCGACCCCGGCATACGCACGATCGCTGCTGGGAGCGGCCAACTCGGCGAGCGCTGGGGCGATGGCGACCTCGCGGTGATTCGCAATGCCGCGCAGTACGTCGATTATCTGAGCATTCACCATTACGAGAATCCCGATCGATTCGCCGAAGGTCCGGCGGCCGCCGCCAAATTCTGGCAGACGTTGGAAGCAGAGATCGCGAAGTCGAAGAATCCCCGCATGAAGCTGTTCGTGTCGGAGTGGAATGCGCAGAGCACTGACTGGCGCACGGGGCTTTACGCCGCCGGAATCCTGAATGCGATGGAACGCGATCCGGCGGTGACGATGGCGACACCCGCGTTATTTCTGCGCCACGTGTCGGCTCCGGCGTGGGATAACGCGTTGATCAATTTCGACCAGAAATCGTGGTTCCCGGCGCCGAATTACACCGTGATGAAGTTGTTTCGCGAGCACTACGCGCCGGAAATGCTGAGCATCACCGGCAGTGCCGGAGAACTGAACGCCTCCGCCACGCGCAGCGCGGATGGCGATCGCATTTTCGTGAAAGTGGTGAATCCGAGCGCTCACGAAGTGGCTCTCGATATCGTGCTGCGCGGCGATTTTCCGCTGCTCGCCGCAGGTATGAAGATGGTGGCGCCGGATAGCCTCGACGCAAGCAATTCGCTGGAACGGCCTGCCGCTGTGCAGGTAGTGGACGGCAAGATCGAGCGTGCCGGGATGAAGGCGCGAGTCACCCTGCCGCGCTGGAGCGTGGCGGTGGTTACGCTGACGCGCTGAGCGCGAGCGAGAGGCGCTCGGGCCTGCGGAATTCGTAGCCTCGCGGCCGCGTGGATCTCGCGTGGTCCAGCGCGGCGCCCAGGCAGAAGTGCCGGCTCCAGCCGAAAGTCCGATGAGCCCAGGCGTGTCGGGTAGAGTATAAGACGGATGATGACGCTCGGACGTTTGGTGCTGATTGCATGGTGGTGCTGCGTTCTGCCCGCCGCGGAGATTGTCGAGCATCCTTTCCGTGGCATCACCTATATCGAACGTGTGGAGACCTCGCCGCGAGCGCTGCGCATGCACATCGTGAAGATCGATCTGCGCGCTCCCGGCATCGCGTTCAAGCTCTCGGCGCCTGGCGGTCCGCTGGAGACGGTGCGGCAGACGACGCTCGATTTCCAATTGCAGGAGCACGCGCAGGTGGCGATCAATGCGCACTACTTTCTGCCCTGGCCATCTACCGGGAAAGAGGCGGATCTGGTGGGCTTCGCTGCCTCGAACGGCACCGTGTACTCTGGCTTCGAGTTGCCGCGGCAGAACTACGCCCTCATGCCTTACGTCGCGGCGATCAACATCGACGCGGAAAACCACGCGTCTATCGTTCACCGCGATCCGGCGTTCACCGATGGCAAGCACGTCGCGGAGAAGGTAAGCGTGTGGAATGCAGTGACCGGGTCCGCGCAGATTGTCACGGATGGCGTGAAGACGATTCCGGCGTACGAGCCAACCGGAGTGTTGAAGCCCGGCGGTCCGAATGGGTATTCGAACGCGAAGTCGTGGTACGCGCAGACCAACGCGCGGTCGGCAATCGGACTTTCGCAGGATGGCAACACGCTGGTGCTGTTTACGGTGGATGTGCGCGGCGGCAGCAGCGGGATGCAGGTCGGCGAGGTGGCCGACGTTTTGATCCGCGATTACGGAGTCTACCAGGCGCTCAATCTGGATGGCGGCGGTTCCACCACGCTCGCGATCGACGGGAAGATCGTGACTGTGTCGTCCGATAACCCCAAGGGCCGCACTGTGGGCAGCAGCCTCGCGGTCTTCGCGGAGGCGATAGGTAAGTAGTAACCAGCCTTTGCGTGGAACACCCCAGGCTGCGCACAGACTCCGGTGCTGGACAGGCCTTTCCGGCCTGTCCCCCTACAATGCTCTAAGCTGACGCGGTGGACGTCTTGATAGTGCCATTGACGCCGTTAGGAAAGAATCCTCCCGACGTTGCCGACGCCTTATTGCCGTACGCCAGGTACAACACCTGCCCAGGCGTCCGGGTCTTCACTAACGCGTTCGAGTCCACCGAGAAGTAGTTCTTGCCGCTGGGCGGAGGCAGCACATCGGCCCCATCCACCGCCATCGTATCCAGATAATACTGCGCCACCATCAGGCGGATGTTTCCCGCATGCTCGGCCTCGGTGGCCAGAATCTGCGCCGCGGTCCCGAGGATTTTCTTGTCCTGAATCAGTGGAGCCGCCCCGGCGTATGCGGTAACCCCGAGGTCCTCGAAAATCCGCGCCAGCACCAGGAATTGCCGCTCCCCGGCGAAACCGAAATTCAGCGCATTCAGATTGATCGCCGGCTTGGCCACCGGCGTCACACCGGCGGCAGTCAGCGCGCCTCGAATCAATTTCACATGCGCCTGCTCGTCGAATGCCAGCTCCATGGCCACCACCTTCACCGGACTGGGAAAGAAGAAGGCCATTTGACCGCCCGTCGTTGCGCCCCTTGTGCCGCTGCCCGTGATGTCGATATTGGCTCCGCCGTTCACGCTGGCCAGCTGATCGATTCCCACGCCCGTAGTTGCGTAGGTGTAAAACTCCGCTTCAAGATACTCTAGATTTAAAGCGAATTGTAGAATATCCACGTCGGTGATGTCGGCGGGCGGCGTAGTCTGACCCGGCAACGCGGTCGCCCCGGCGGCCAGTGCGGCGCCGGCCATAGTAAGCTTCCGCAAGAATCCTCGGCGGTCGCGCGCTCCGGCGGCTACTTCTTCGAAAATGTTTTCCATGTTTCCCTCTCGGTGACTTGATTGCGGGAGTTTCGAGACCCGCGGCACTGGCGCAACTATCCCACGGCCTGACCGCGCCGTCTGTGTGGGATTCCACCGCTCAGTCGGCAAGGTCGGTTAACGTCCATTTAGCTTGTTCTCTCGGGCACCCTTACACAGACACGTCCAGGACACGAAGAATCCGCGGCATCTCTTCGTACATTCCGGTCCGCGTTATAATTTTTAACAACACTCAGGGATAGGGGATTATCATGAAAAACTTGCTCACCGTTTTCGGTGCCGTGCTATTTCTTTGCTTCGGCATGTGCGCCCAGACGTCAACTACTCAAATTTCCGGCACCGTCAGCGACGCCTCAGGAGCCTCCGTGCCCAATGCCGCGGTGGCTTTGACCAACGAGGCCACCGGCGTCACGCAGAAGCAGACCACCACCGACGCGGGCCTCTTCGCCTTCCCGTCGATTCCCGCCGGCGCCTACTCCGTGCGCGTGGAAGCCAAGGGTTTCCGGACCTACCAAAGCAAGGGCAACACGGTACAGATCAACACGCCGCTCACCCTCGCGATTCCGCTCGAAGTAGGCGCCGTCGGCGACACCGTGGAAGTCACCGCAAGTTCCGAAACTATTCAGACCGCCAACGCCGTCCTCGGCAACGTCGTCGAGCAGAAAGCCATCACCGAGCTGCCGCTTAACGGTCGCAATCCGCTCAACCTTCTGATGTACGAACCCGGCGTCGTGCAGCGCTCCGGCAACACCGTCAACGTCAACGGTGCGCGCTCCGCCGCCGTCAATGTCACCATCGATGGCATCGAGGCCAACGAGAGCACCAATCCCAACCCCACCAACAACATCTTCCGCCTCAATCCCGACAACGTGCAGGAGTTCAAGGTCACCACCTCCAACCCGTCGCCCGAGGAGGGCCGCAACTCCGGCGCCAACGTCTCCATCGCCACGCGCTCCGGCACCAACCAGATCCACGGCACCATGTTCGAGTTCTTCCGCAACACCGCGCTCAACGCCAACGAGTTCTACGCCAACGCCCAGGGCGGCGCCAAGCCGCTCATCCAACTCAACCAGTACGGCTTCGAAGTCGGCGGCCCCATCCGCAAAAACAAGACCTTCATTTTCGGTAGCTGGCAAGGCCAGAAGGTCAACTTCGCCGACCCCATCGATAAAACCTTCGGCACCGTCAACCTCTACTCCGCCGCCGCGCTCAGCGGTGTCTACCGCTACTTCGTCGTGGACCCCAACACACCCTTCAGCGTCAACGGGCAGCGCATCACGCAGAACACGCCGCTGCTGATCGATCCCCGCACCGGCCAGCTCGCCAGCGGCGTGCGCAACTGCGCCAGTCCCACCGACGCCAACTGCGTCGCCTCCTACAACGTCTTCGCCAACGATCCTCTGGGCCGCGGCATGGACGCCGCCGTAAAGAAAGTTCTCGGCGGCTATCCCGCGCCCAACTCCTATTCCGCCGGCGACGGCCTGAACACCGGCGCCTACCAATGGAACTCGCCCGTGCGCGTCCGCGGACCGCAATACATGGTCCGCGTCGATCACACCATCAGTTCGCAGCACACCCTGTGGGGACGCTGGCTCGGCGCCGAGCAGAATACCTACGGCGGCGACCCGCTCAATTCGCGGCCGCAAGTCCTGCCGGGCTATCCGGCGCGCGGCGAAGTCTTCCGCCCCGCGCACAACATCGCCGCCGGCCTGCGCAGCATCATCACGCCGCGCATCGTCAACGAACTCACGATGGGCTACTCGCGCTTCACCTTCCTTTTCACCCAAGGCGAAGCCAACCCGCTCTTCCCCAATACGCCGCGCTTCACCTTCAACAATTCCTCGGTGGATTACACCGCCAACCCGCGCACTTCGCGCGCCGTAAACGTGCCGCAGATCATCGATAACGTGAGCTACGTCACCGGCGCTCACGTAGTCCGCGTCGGTTTCAACGCGCGCTTCTACCAGCACAACGATCAGCGCGGCGATGTCGGCGGCACCAGCCTCGTGCCTTCCATTTCTCTCTCTCGCGCCACCCGCCCGCCCGCCGGCTTCGCTCTGCCCCCGCTCACTGCGGGCGCCAGCGCCGGCATCGCCGCCACCGATCTCAATCGCCTCCAGGGCACGATCAACGACCTGCTCGGCATCCCCGCCTCTCTCACCCAGGTCTTCATGGGCGACCTGCACAGCGATACCTTCCTGCCCTTTAAGAGCGGGGAGAAGAACGTCACTTTATGGGCACAGGGACAGCGCACCAAGCAGTACAATTTCTTCGCCCAGGACGAGTGGAAGATTCGCAAAAACCTTAACCTGAGCTACGGCGTCCGCTGGGAACTCAACGGCCCGCCCACCGAAGCCGGCGACCGCGTGTACGTCCCCAACAAGCCCATCGATGGCAGCCAGGGACCCGTCACCTTCGTCCACGCCGATAGCTGGTTTGCGAATTGGAACAAGGGAGCGCTCGCGCCCCGCTTAGGCCTTACCTGGTCCCCTGGCAACTCCCAGAAGATGGTCGTGCGCGCCGGCTACGGCATCGCCTTCGACCCCATCTCCACCTTCCAGGTCACGTCGATCGCCACGGCCGTCCCCGGCCAGACCTACACCTGCTCCTCCACCCTGGGCGCCACAGGAGCCGCCACCACCACCCCCGGTTGCACCGCGGTGACCAACATCCGCCTCGGTGACAATTTCCCCAACGAATTCCCCGCGCCCAACGCCAAGCCATCCAGCTTTCTCACGCCGCCCCTGCAGTTGCAGAACAACGCGCCGCCCGCGCGTGTCTTCGATGGCAACCTGAAGCTGCCCACCGTGCACATGTGGAACCTGACCATCCAGCGCGAACTCAAGGGCGGCTACCTTGTATCGGCGGGCTACGTCGGACGCCGCGGCGAGCGCCTCTACCGTTCCTGGGACGCCAACCAGATCGATTCCGCGCCCATCCTCACCAGCTTCGTCGCCATGCAGAAGAACGTCGCCATCAGCGGCTGCCGTCCCGATGGCACGCTCGCCAACGGCAACCCCTGCACCGGCGCCACGCCCGTGCCACTCATCCAGCAGGGCATCATCACCAGCACGTTCGCCAACGCCACCCAGTCCGTCACCGATCTCAACCAGGGAGCCGCCGGCAACATGGCAGGCCGCATCGAACAGACCACGCTCGCCGCCAAGCTGCGCGCCAATCAACAATTCGCTCAGATTCTCTATTTCGATAACGGCGGCGATTCGCTCTACCACGCCTTCCAGGCCACCTTCCGCAAGCGCTACGACAAGCAGGGCCTGCTCTTCAACGGAGCCTACACCTTCAGCAAATCCATCGACGATCTGTCGCTCGATCCCGTTGGCTCCACAGCCGGCGGCGGCCTCACCTCCACCAATTCCCGCACCCCCGCCGACGCCCGCAACTACCGCAACGAACGCGCGCGCAGCGATTTCGACCAGACGCATGTCCTCAACTGGTCCGCCATCTACGAACTCCCCTTCGGCAAGGGCAAACTGCTCGCCACCAACGCCAACTCTCTTCTTAACGCCATCATCGGAGGCTGGAGCACCAACGGCATTTTCACCTATCAATCGGGCGAGCCCTTCACCATCCGCTCGGGCGTGCTGTCCGCCAACTTCTCCGCGCAGTCGCGCGCCGCGCTCAAGCCCGGCGTGGAATTGCCGCAACCAAAATTGCAGGACAAAGCCGGCATCGTCGGGCCGGTCTTCTATCAGAACGCCGACGCCTTCACTTTCCCCGCCGCAGGACAACTCGGCATCGGCCGCAACATCTTCCAGGGCCCCAGCTACTGGAACGTGGACATGGGCATCACCAAGGGCTTCCGCATCGGAGAGAAGGCGCGAGCCGTCTTCCGCACGGAACTCTTCAACGCCTTCAACCACCCGAACTTCCGCAATCCGCGCGACGCCTCGGTAGGCAGTCCCGCGGTGAATTCGAGCGTCTTCGGCCAAGCCTGCTGCGTGACACTGTCCACGGCAAGCTCCGCCACCACCAATCAGAACGGAGAAAGCTGGAGAGTCATCCAGTTGGCGCTGAAAGTATCTTTCTAAACAGTTGTCCGCGGATGGACGCCGATGAGATCTGGTTTTTCTTCATCGGCGTCCATCGGCGTTTATCGGCGCCCCATTCGTTTTTTCCGCGTCTGCTACCATAGCCAAATAAGGGGGGAATTACTTGTCCCAGGTCATGCAGGATTTACCCCGTACCCTCGGCGCACTCCGCGCCAGCAGCTTTTCCGAATCCCGGTTCGCCCATCGCAGTGTCAAAGACGAACTCCGTGAAAATCTGATCTGCCGCATCCAAAGCGGCGCCGATCTCTTTCCCGGAATCATCGGCTATGAAGACACCGTGGTCCCGCAGGTGGTCAACGCCATCCTCTCGCGCCACAACTTCATCCTCCTCGGACTCCGCGGCCAGGCCAAGACGCGCCTCATTCGACAGCTCACCACTTTGCTCGACGAATGGACGCCCTACGTCGAGGGCTGCGAGATCCACGACAGCCCTTACGCGCCCATCTGCAAGCGCTGCCGCGACCTTGTCGCCACCGAGCCCAGCGACGCGCCCATCGCCTGGCTCCACCGCGATCTCCGATACGTTGAAAAGCTCGCCACGCCCGACGTCACCATCGCCGACATGATCGGCGATATCGATCCCATCAAAGCCGCGCGCCGCGGCCAGAACATCTCCGACGAACTCACCGTCCACTACGGACTGCTGCCGCGCGCCAATCGAGGCATCTTCGCCATCAACGAGCTACCAGATCTCGCCGGCAAAATTCAGGTCGGCCTCTTCAACATCATGCAGGAAGGCGACGTGCAGATTAAGGGCTACCCCATCCGCATGCCGCTCGACCTCCTCCTTATCTTCACCGCCAACCCCGAGGACTACACCGCGCGCGGCAAAATCATCACCCCGCTCAAAGACCGAATCGGCAGCGAAATTCGCACTCACTATCCCGCCGTGCTGGAGCAGGGAATTGCCATCACCACGCAGGAAGCCTGGCTCAATCGCCCGTCGCCCATCGAAGTCCGCGTGCCAGATTACATGCGCCGCGTCGTCGAGCAGCTCGCCTTCCTCGCCCGCGAGGATAAGCGCGTCGATAAGCGGAGCGGCGTCAGCCAGCGACTCCCTATCTCCGTCCTCGAAAACGTCGTCTCCAACGCCGAGCGCCGCGCCCTGCGGTGCAAAGACGACGCCGCCGTGCCTCGCGTCACCGATATCTACTCCGCCCTGCCCGCCATCACCGGCAAGCTCGAACTCGAATACGAGGGCGAACTCAAGGGCGGCGACACCGTGGCCCGCGACATCATTCGCTCCGCCGTCGGCAAGATCTATAACGAGTATTTCGAGGGCGTCAACTTCTCGCAGGTTATCAAGTGGTTCGATCTCGGAGGCTCGCTCAAGCTCGATGAGACCGTCGATTCCGCCACCATGGTGCAACAGCTCGACGGCATTCAAGGGCTGATGGAAAAAACCAAAGCCCTCGGCCTCACCGAAAACGAACCCGATTCCGTGCGTGCCGCCGCCGCCGAATTCATCCTCGAAGGCCTCTACGCGCACCGCCGCATCAGCCGCAATGAAGAGCGCGGCTTCCTCGGCGAAGAGCGTCCCCCGCGCCGCGATCCCGGCGACCGGCGCGAGCGTGAGCGCGACGAAAAGGAAGGCAAGGGCGAGCGCCCCAATTTCAGGCGCGGCTACAACTAGGCCCCCATGAAGTGGATCAAGTACTCCAAATACACCGGAGAGGATTTCGGAGTAGACGCCAGCGATCTGCTGCAGGCGCTCTCCGATTTCCTGCTGCAAAGCGGCTTCAACAATCCCTATCAGCCCGGCGAGTTTGATGAGCACACGCTGGAGAATCTCAAAGAGGCGATTCAGAAGGCGCTCGAAAGCGGCAAACTGTTCAATGAAGACGCCATGCAGGAAATGCTTGAGCGCCTCAAAAATCTGTCGCCCGAACAGATGGAGCAGCTCGTCGATAATCTGATCCAAAAGATGATGGACGAGGGGCAAATCAGCATCGAAGACCCCTCCAATCCGACCGCCGGAAGCGCTGGCACCGGACCCGACACCAAGGTGAAGTTCGAGGTCACTGACAAATCGCTCGACTTCCTCGGCTTCAAGACCCTCAAGGATCTGCTCGGCTCGCTCGGCCGCAGCAGCTTCGGCCGCCACGATACCCGCGACCTCGCCACCGGCATCGAGGCCAATGGCTCCACCAAGAGTTACGAATTCGGCGATACCCTCAACCTCGATGTCAGCTCCACGCTCTTCTCCGCCATCCGTCGCGAGGGTGCCAAGGTGCCGCTCAACCTCGAGTACGAGGACCTCCACGTCCACCAGTGCGAGTATCAGAGTTCCTGCGCCACCGTGCTGATGCTGGATTGCAGCCACAGCATGATTCTCTACGGGGAGGATCGTTTTACGCCCGCCAAGAAAGTCGCCATGGCGCTCGCTCATCTCATCAAGACGCAGTATCCCGGCGACAGTCTGCGTTGCGTGCTCTTCCACGATGGCGCGGAAGAACTCGCCATCAGCCAACTGGCGCGCGTGCAGGTCGGTCCCTACTACACCAACACCCGCGACGGCCTCATCCTGGCGCAGCGTCTGCTCAATCAGGAGCGCAAGGACATGCGCC
>JBDTPR010000148.1:0-11702 GCA_039932635.1 Candidatus Solibacter sp. | reverse complement strand
GTTCAGGACACCACCTTCGCGCTCCGCATGATGCGCAAGAATCGCGGCTACACGCTGGCGGCGGTGCTGATTCTGGGCCTCGGCATCGGCGCCAACACGTCGATTTTCAGCGTGGTGAACTCCGTGCTGCTGCGCCCCCTGCCTTACGCGCAGGGCAATCAGCTCGTCATCCTGCGTCAGCACGGCGCCAAAAACGGCGTCGCCGACATGACCTTCTCGGTCAGCGAGATCAACGATTACCGCACACGCAACCGCAGCTTGAGCGCGCTCGTGGAATACCACGCCATGACGTTCACCCTGCTCGGCGGCACCGAACCGCACCGCGTCCGCACCGGCGTGGTCTCCGCCGGATTCTTCCAGTTCCTCGGCGTACAGCCCGTGCTAGGCCGCGCCTTTTCACCCGATGACGAACAGCCCGGCGCCGCGCCCGTCCTTGTCCTGAGCTACGAATTCTGGCAGAAGCAGGAGCGCGGCGACCCCGCCATCATCGGCCGCAAATACCAGATGAACGACCGCGCTCATACCGTCATCGGCGTGCTGCCGCCCATCCCCCAATATCCCAATGAGAACGATGTCTACATGACGACGAGCTCGTGTCCCTTCCGCAGCCGCGCCGCCTTCATCGCCAGCCGCAACGGCCGCATGATGCGCGCCTTCGGCCGTCTCAAACCGGGTGTCAGCCTGGCGCAGGCGCGCGAAGAACTGAGCCTGATCGCATCCCAGTTGGAGCGTGAGTATCCCGCCTCCTACACGGCGGAGATGGGATACGGCATCACGCCCTTCGTGCTGCGCGAGGAATTGACCGGGACCGCGCGTCCGCTGCTCTGGACTCTGCTCGGCGCCGCCGGCTTCGTCCTGCTGATCGCCTGCGCCAACGTCGCCAATCTGATTCTGGCGCGCATGGCCCGCCGCCAGCGCGAACTCACCATCCGCACCGCCATGGGCGCCGGCGCCGGACGCCTGCTCCGCCAGTTGCTTACCGAGAGCCTGATCCTCGCCTTGCTCGCCGCCGCCGTCGGCGTGGCCTTCGCCTATGGCAGCATGGGGCTGCTCATCAAATTCGCCGGCCAGCTCACGCCGCGTGCTCGGGAGATCTCCGTGGATGGCTGGGTGCTCGGCTTCGCTGTCCTCTGCGCCACCGCGACCACCGTGCTGTGCGGCACCCTCGCCGCCATGCAAACCCGCTCCAGTGTGTCGGTCTCCCTCAAGGACGAAGGCCTGCAATCCGCGCCGCGGGCTGCCCGCAGCCTGGTGCGCGGTGCGCTCATCGCCGCGCAGGTGGCCTTTTCCTACGTGCTGCTAATTGGCGCGGGGCTCATGGTCAACAGCCTGATTCAATTGCAAAGCGTCGATCCGGGCTTCCGGCCGCAGCGCGTCTTCGCAGTTGGCGTGGATCTCAATTTCACCCGCTACCCCGATGAAAAATCGCAGCGCCTGGCCGCCCGCCGCCTCCTCGAACACGTTCAGCCGCTGCCTGGCGTGCTCTCCGCCGCGGTCTCTTCCAGCTTCCCGATGGATGCCGACAATCAGGGCGGCGGGCGCGTCTCGCGCTTCCGCGCCTTCGGCGACAACCGGCCTGAGACCGAAATGCCGCCCGTCCAATCCATCCGCCGCGTCACCCCGGACTACTTCCGCACGGTCGGAATTCCGCTGATCTCCGGCCGTACCTTCCGCGATTCCGACGGCGAGGAATCGCCCAACGTCATCCTGGTGAATCGCTCCATGGCGCAGCGTACCTGGAAGGATCAGGACGTGATCGGCAAGCGCATTACGTTCGATGGCGAGCATTACCTGGAGATCGTCGGCGTGGTCGGCGACGTGCGCGAGTTCGGCCCGCGCGAAGACGCCCCCGTGCAGTTGTACCGCCCCATGGAACAGGACCCGTTCGCCGGCAACGTTCTGGTGCGCACCGCGGCCGACCCGGAATTGCTGATCCCGGCCGTCCGCCGAGCCGTGCTCGAGGCCAATCCCGAATCGGCCGTCGTCAAGATCAAAACTCTGGACGAGGCGCGCGCCGAAGCCGTGGCTTCGCCCCGCACAACGGCGCAGTTATTCGGCCTCTTCGCAGGGCTCGCATTGGTGATCGCCGTGGCCGGAATCGGCAGCATGTTGGCGCTCTGGGTCCGCCAGCGGATGCGCGAGATCGGCATCCGAATCGCCCTCGGGGCATCGCCTTCGGACATCCTCTCCACGGTGCTGCGTCAGGGCATGGTGTTGGTGGCAGTAGGTCTGGTGTGCGGCTTGGCCGGAGCCCTGGTACTCACCAAAGCGCTCAAGCAGATGCTCTTCGCCGTCACGCCCACGGACCTGCCCACCTATGCCGTCGTGTCGGCACTGCTCTTAGGCGCGGCCCTGCTGGCCTGCTGGATCCCCGCGCGCCGTGCCGCCCATATCGACCCGCAAATCGCCCTGCGCACCGAGTGAGCCGGCAGCTGTGCTCCCAAGCGCTCGCCACATGTTTCCTTTCGTAAACCCGTAACCATTTCGCTCCGGTAACCGCCTTCAACCAAGGCGCTACCCGCGCGCGGTGATTCGTGATTTAATCGTGGGGAAGCAATATTTACCTCGCGTTTGGCGGAATGGAGATTTCATGTTCTTGCGAGTTTTGTTAACGGCAGTTGTGGCGGTCGGGCTTGCCAGCGCGCAACGTGGCGGCGGCGGCAGCGGCATGGGCGCCGGTACAGGCGATGAAGGCGGTGGTGGCGGCATGGGCGCCGGCGGTATGGGCGGCAGCGGTATGCCCGGCGGTATGCCTCGGAAGCAGACCAAGGCCGAAGTGTTCATGGACAAGCTGAAATTGAACAAGGAACAAAAGGACGATACCATCGCGATTCTCATGGCGGCTGCCGAGAAGGCCCTCCCCATTCGCGATCAGCTGACCAAAGGGCGCGCCATGATGGCCAACATGATCACCAGCAAGGCTCCCGAAGCCGAACTGAAAAAGCTCATGACGGACTACACCTCGGTAGCCGCGATGATGACCAATATCGAGGCCGAAGCTTTCGGCAAAATCTATGCGCTGCTCAAGCCCAACCAGCAGGCCAAGGCGCCTCCGGCGTTTGAACTGATGGCCGGCATGTTCGCGCCTCCGCCCGCCCCCGGCCAGGGTCGCGGCCGCGGCGGCCAGATGGGCGCCGGCAGGGGAGAAGGAGGTCGGCAATAATGCTCGCCCGAATTCTTACCATCGGACTTCTCGCAACCACGCTGGTGTTTGCCCAGCGCGGCGGCGGTGGCGGCGGTGGCCGCGGGGGCGGCGGCGGTATGACGCCCGGCGGGGGCTTCGGCGGCAGCGCGAATCGCCTGGACCGTCTGACCGACACCCTCAAGCTGAACAAGGATCAGAAGAAGGACATCAAGGCCACGATGGACGATGCTCAAAAAGAGGCGATGCCGCTTCACGAGCAGATGAACAAGAGCCGGTTGGCCATCGCCGAGGCGGTCGCCGCCGGCAAGCCGAAGGAAGAAATCGAGAAGGCCGTGATGGGCGAGGCCGAACTCGAGACCCAGATGACCGCGCTCGAACTTCATGCCTTCGCCAAGTCGCTCAGCTTCCTCGAAGACGACCAGAAGAAGGCCGGCGGCACCCAGATGATCTACGCCATGGTGCGCGGCGCGTTCCTGGGCAAGAACTGGAACGCCGATCAGTAGAGTTTCCCTTGTAGTAAAGACACAGAGGAAGCGCGGACATCATCTCGCGCTTCCTCTTTTTTTATCCGGGTTCGCCGGCGCCGCGGAATGCTTCCAGGCCGTCAAACCCCTCACGATCATCTGCGCATCCTCAGGCGCGAAATCAAGCGGTCTCCTGACCATATCGTCACACTCCCAGTGCGTCCAGTGAGCCTTCATTACCCCAGTCTCGGAATGCAGAGTCGTGCCCTGTAGGACATGGCCGATCTCGTGGGCCAGTACGTGTGCCAACAATGACAACTCAAATCCGATTTGGCCGCCCGTGATCGCCTGAATCCTTGGGTAAATGACGGTGATCGCATTGATCCCGCCGGAATACGGCAGTGCGAATGCCAGTGCATCGTTACTTACGGACCTGGTGCTCTCCCTGGTGAACCGAATCTGAATGGCTACGGCGCCTGCCGCTTGCACGCCGCTCTTGGGCGACGCGTTGCTCCACGCGAGAGCGATGCCCAGACGTGCATACATCCAGCTCACAGTCGCCCTTGCACCCTGGTCGACCGGACTGGGCGGGAGCCAGATACCGTCCACATAAAGGATAACGTCGACCGGACGTCTGGGTGTTTTGCCCTCGACGTGCATCCCCACCAAGACAGCCATGCCGGCGACCTGCGCCAACCGTCTTAACCATCTTCTGCCCACCTGAGCCTCCTCGCCGCGATCTGCGGCAGGAGAATTCTGGAGCTTGCGCGCCGGTACCTGAATGCGCCGGCGGCGATCCGTGGGTCATCCGCTGGTCAGCGCGTAGTCTTATGAAAAAGAAAGGCTTGTAAGGTCGTGGTGAGGGTGTTAGACTCGGGACAACTCAGAGGCCATGCCCGATCCTGCTGTTCCAAAGGCTCAGACTCTGCGGTTCGGGCCGTTCGAATTCAGTCCCCGGGCCGGCGAGTTGCGCAAACACGGTATCCGCCTGCGGCTGCGCGAACAGCCGTGCCAGATCCTCCTAATCCTGCTGGAACATCCCGGCGAGGTGGTGCTGCGCACCGAGATCCGCCTGCGCCTTTGGCCAAACAACACCATCGTGGAATTCGATCACGGCATCAATGCCGCCATCCAAAAGCTGCGTGATGTGATGGGTGAATCGGCTGACAAGCCGCGCTATATCGAAACCGTGGCACGCCGTGGATATCGCTTCCTCGGGCAGGTTGAGGTGGTTGGAATCGCGGCCCCGGCGCCTCCGTCCGAAGCTCCCGAGCCAGTTGAAACGTATGCCCTCGAGGGAGACCTGACCGGCCAGACCGTTGCCCACTACCGGGTCATGAACAAATTGGGCGAGGGCGGAATGGGGGTAGTCTATCGCGCCGAAGACTTGAAGCTCGGGCGCCACGTGGCCCTCAAGTTCCTCCCCGCTCCAGCCGCCGAACTGCCCCCATCCGCCATCGTGCGTTTCGAACGCGAAGCCCGCGCAATTGCCGCCCTCAATCACCCGCACATTTGCCAGATCTATGAAGTCGGGCCGAACTATCTGGCGATGGAGCTTGTCGAGGGACAGCCTTTGGCCGGCCCGATTCCGACCGGGGAAGCCATCCGTTTGGCCGTTCAAATTGCCGCCGCCCTGGACGCCGCGCACCGCAGGGGGATCATCCACCGCGATCTGAAACCCGCGAATATTCTGGTGACTGCAAACGGCGTGAAGCTGGTGGATTTCGGTCTTGCGAAGACCGCAATGGCGGTCCGTACTGAGGGCGAGACAGTCACGCAGGGGATCACCGCCGCGGGCACTATCCTGGGCACGCTGCACTACATGTCCCCGGAGCAGATGGAAGGCAAAGAGGCCGACGCGCGCAGCGACATTTTCGCGTTTGGACTCGTGTTTTATGAGATGCTCACCGGGCGGCGTGCGTTTGCGGCATCCAGTCCGGCCAGTACCGTCGCGGCGATTTTGGAGCGCGAGGTTCCGGCAATCGAGCCCGAAGGCTTGAACCGTGTGGTTCAAGCGTGCGTTGCCAAGAACCCGGAAGATCGCTTTCAATCCGCGCGCGATCTGAAGCGAGCTCTCGAGTGGGGTGCGTCCGCGACGGAAGTGCCCGCACATGTGCCGTCCAAATTCAGGAAGCTGATTCCGTGGGCTGCTGCGGCGATTTTAGCGACACTGGCTTTGCTGGTTTGGCTAGGCGCTGCAGCCTCACCCGCCCGGCCCCAATGGCTGGCGTTCACCATCGTTCCACCCGCCAACGTCCACTTGCCACCGATAGGCGCTCCGATCGCGGCTCCGGAGATCTCCCCCGATGGTTCCTCAGTCATGTACGCCGCCGAAGGTGGACTATGGGTGCGGCGATCGGATTCTCTTGAGCCCAAATTAATTCGCGCGTCGCGGGACCATACGAATCCGGGATTCTGGTCTGCCGATTCCCGCGCGGTCGTCGTCCCCTCTGGCGCAAATCTGGTGCGCTTCCTGGTTCCGGACGGGGCTCCGGAAGTGATCGCCAAGATCGATAGCTTTACACGTGGAGGAAGTTGGAGCGACCAAGACGATATTCTGGTCTCCTCCGGGAACAAACTCTACACTGTCGCGGCCTCGCGGCATGAAACCAGGTTGGTGGACTTCTCGGGGATGAAGCCAGGACGCTTCGTCTATCCCCACTTTCTGCCCGGGGGGGAAGATTTCCTCTTTCTCTTCCTGCCCGCGGATGCTGAAGGCGGCGAGCAATACCTGGCGACGCTCCGCGATGGGAAGGCCGTCAATCCCATCCTCCTGATGAAAAACGACACTGCCGCCTCCTACACACCAGCGGGCGGTGGGCGTGTCCTGTTTGTCCGCAACGATAACCTCTACTCCCAAAAGTTGGATCGCAGTGCCCGCAAATTGGCAGGCGATCCAACGTTGCTCCAACCGGAGGTTGGCTCGATGCCGGGAGCAGGGGTGGATCGCGCTGAGTTTTCCGTCTCCCTCTCTGGAGTTATCGCGTGGCGTCCAGGGAAAGCCGGTTTCTCTCAAGTGACGACGTTCGACCGCCGCGGCAAGGAGCTCGGTACATCAGGACCGTTACTGGCGATCGACTCGGTGGCCCTCTCGCCGGACGAGACGCGGCTCGTGGCCAGCGGCAAACGCTCGTGGTTGCTGGCGCCCGGCCAGCTCGGGATCAGTCTGTACCTTGGAATCGGTTGGTGGGGCCTCTGGTCTCCCGATGGCTTGCGACTCCTCGGCAGGACTGCCGATGGACAATTGGCCGAGCGCTTCGTGAACGGAACCAGCGACCCGCATCACCTCGGCGAGATCCGGGCCAACCCGCAGGACATTTCCCCGGATGGCAAACAAGTTCTGACCATGCTCGCGTTCGAGGGCATGTTTGCCTCGCGCTTGCTTGGAACCAAAGAGGAACGCTCCCCTCAACCGATTCCCCCCTCATCGGGCGAACGTGCCATCCGGCCTGGCTTTTCTCCAGATGGACGGTGGATCGTTTACTCGACTTTTGCCAACGCTCTTCAAGCATTAGGGGTCTACGTGCAGGCCTTTCCCGGCAACGGCCTGCGGCAACCGATTTCCCCTACCGGTGACCATGCAGTTTGGCGCAAGGATGGCAAGGAAATCGTAATTGCCGATCAAGGATCTGTCTGGTCGGTGCCCGTGTCCGGGGCGGCAGATGGATTGAGCTTCGGCCAGCGCGAACTCCTTTTTTCGGGCCTTCGCTGGCCACCTGGTGCTACGTTCCAATCGCGCCCACTGGCCGTCTCGCGGGACGGTTCGCGAATCTATTTCGTTCAAGGCGTGGAGCAGCCGGGCTCAGGCGTAATTCACGTCAGGCTGGCGTGGGCGAACTAGTAAGTCGAACCGCTCGTCAGAACCAGAGGATGGGTTGACGCACTGGTAAGTTGCGCAGCACTTCCTCCACCTTGGGGTCGGCATCCAGTTTCTGCGCGAGCGCCAGGTATTCGGGTTTCCCCAGAGCGACGCCGGCGAAGATCAGGCTGGGCTGCCGCACCGGCCACTCCTTGTCGTACATCACGTCGGGGGGCTTCGGCCAAGCCTTTTTATCCGCGATGAACGGCGCCATGAATTCCATCGCCTTCGCCATGCCGCGCCCGTCGGGCAGGCGCCACTTCCAAAGGTCGTCTTCGATCGTGGTCAGCGTCTGCACCAGAATCGCCATCGCATCCAGATTGAAGAGCGAGTAGCCGTAGGGCTTGGTGCGCGCCATTTCCAGCGGGAAGCTGCCATCCGGAGCCATTTGCGTCGGAACCAGGACCGTCTTGAATCGGTCGCGGCACCATTCCATTTGCGGGATGTTGTTGGTGAGTTGCGCGAAGGCCGCCACTTGCGTGCACCAGCAGGTGGCGTGATTGTTCTTGGTGTCGCGTTCCGCGATGCCGTAAGGGTGCGTGGTCATCCATTCGATGTAGGCGGCGAACCAGGTCTTCACACCCGCCAGATCGGTGGGCTTCATGTCGATCTGCCACGCGGCGCGCGCCACTTCCGCCAGGTGCAGGGTGTCGATGATTCCGGTGCCGCGCCCGGTGAAGCGGCCTTGTATCGCCTGCGCGTATTGCAGGTTGGGATTCATCCTGGTCGCGCCGTCGACAAACCAGGAGCGCAGATGCCGCGCCGCCTGGTCGGCGTACTTGCGATCCTTCGTGAGCTTGTAGGCCGCCGCCAGCGCGGGCACGGCCAGCGAGAGCCGGATCATGGCGCGCCGGTGCTCCACGAAGTTATCGGGATTGGTCATCCCGTCGCGCTGAATGTAGGGACCCTTGGCGTTGGCGGGGTCGGGCCACCAGTAGTCGCCCTCGCTGAAGAAATCGTGCTTGCCGCCGGCGCTGCGTGGGTTCGACGCCGCGGTCACAGTCACGGGAGCTTCGCCGAGATATCGATTCGCCGCGGCGAGGACGCGAGGCCGTTCGATGGCGGCGAGGTCGAACTTCTCGGCTCCGCGCAGGGCAGGCAGAGCCAGAGCCGAAGCCAGAAACGTGCGGCGTTGCATACCCTAGTCTTCGAACAGGCGGGGGAGGTTTTCGCCGATGATCAGGCGGGCGTCGTCCGGGCTGATATCCAGATCGAGCAGGGCTCTGGTCTGCGCCTCGAAGATGGCGTGATTCCAGCCGCGCGGGAAGAACGAAGAGTCGGTACCGAAGAGCAGTCGGTGCGGCCCCACCACTTCCAGGGCGCGGCGGAAGACCGTCTTCAAATCGAGTCCCTCATAACGCATCCAGGTGTTGCTGCTCGAGGTGTCCAGGTAGACGTTGGGGCAAAGGTCCGCCACCATCAGGGCCTCGCGCAGATAGCCCGCGCCGAAGTGCGGGATCACGAATTTCAATTTGGGATGGCGCAGCGCGGGAGCGTGTAGATCGATCGGGCTCGAGAACCGCATGTCGAAGGGAGAGGGCAGCCCGAGTTTCTTGCGGATGCCTACAGTGAGCACGCCGCAGTGCACGAACACCACGCGGCCTCCGGCGTCGGCCGCGGCCTGGATTACGGCTTCGGCGCGCGGGTCCGCCAGCGAATAGCGGTGCATGGCGGGAAACAGGCAGAGAGCGTGCAAGCCGCAGCGCATGGCGATCTGCACGCGCTGCACCGCGCCTTCCTCCAGCGGGTTGACCATGAAGTAGCCGTAGAAGCGGCCCGGGCACTCATTCATGGCGGTTTCCACCGAGACCTCGTCGCCGGGCACACTGGCAATCAGCGCGGCGCGCGAAACCCCGTGGCCATCCAGTTCCGAGGCCCAGGCACGCGCCAGTTCGGCCGGGTTTTCCGATGGCAAAGCCCAACCTGCGAGAGCAGCCACGTCCGCAGCCGATTTGCCGGCCTGCGCGCCGAGGGTGTCGAAGAACTTGCGAGAAAAGAAGTGGACATGCGCGTCGGCGACGGCAAAGTCACCCCATGGAGTTAGCATCAGGTTTGTTCCAGTGTGTAATGCCTGCGGCGAGGGCAAGCTGCGTTAACCCGGCTACGTTGTTCACGCCGAGTTTTTTCATCATCGTCTTCCGGTAGCTGCGAATGGTCTGCAGCCCCAGGTCGAGCAGCACGGCGATATCCTTACTTGTCTTGCCTTCCGCCACCAGCCGCAGCACCTGCAATTCGCGCGGCGAAAGCGATTCCAGCGGACTGCGGTTATGGGTGTCGAGATCGCCGCGTTGAATGCGCTGCAACAGGCGGTCGGACACTTGCGAACTCAGGTAACTGCCGCCGCGCGCCACCGTGCGCAGCGCGTCCAGCAATTCTCCCGAGGACGCCTTCTTCAGAACGAACGCGCGCGCCCCGCTGCGAATCGCGCTGACCACCGAGTTCTCGTCATCGTACATGGAGAGGATCACGATCTTGACCGTGGGGCAGTGGCGCAGCAATTCGGTAGTGGCTTCGATGCCGTTCATGCCGGGAAGGCCGATATCCATCAACACCAGGTCGGGCGAGGTTTTCTTGCAGAGATTGACGGCGTCGCCGCCATTCTCGGCCTCTCCGACCACGCGAAATTCGGTTCCCCGCTCGAGGATTCCTCGCACGCCATCGCGCACCAGTTTGTGATCATCGACAAGAACAATGTCGAACGGCATAGTTATCTCTCGCCGGGCTCCGGCGTCGCGGCCCGCACCGTAGTCCCCGATTCTCGCGTACTTATGATCGTCAGTTCAACCCCTGCCTGCGCAGCGTAGTGCTCCATGCTGAGAAGGCCCAGCCCCCTACGTCCGGATACAACATCGGCCGGGTCGAAACCGCGACCGTTGTCGCGCACTTCCAAAACTGTAGTGGTACGTGTGGACTTTACCGCGATTTCAATCGCGGAGCAACCTGAATGTTGCACCGCGTTTTCTATGGCTTCCTGCAAAATTTGGAAGAGAGCGCTGGCCATCTTAGGATCGAGCTTCAGCGAAGGGTCCACGTTGATGCGCAGGGACCCTTGAAAACGCTGGCGCAAGCGGCTGGCGAGGCGGTCCAACGCGGGCCGCAGCCCGGCGCGTTCCACGGTGGAGGGATTCAGTTCGTAGCTGTAGTCGCGGACGCTCTCCATCATGTCGCCGAGCATTTTTTGAATGTCCGCGACGTTCTGGCAAAGGGCGGGAGCGACCGGCTCCAGGTCCATGCGGACGAGGTCGAGTTGCAGCCCGAGCGCGGTTAAATTCTGCCCCACCGAATCGTGCAGGAATTTGGAGACCATGGCGCGTTCGAATTCCTGTGCTTTGAGGGCGCCGAGCACGGTGTGGCGTAGTTCCTGTTCGGCGGCTGCCCAAGGGGTGTTCTCGCGCGCCAGACCTCCGGCGTAACGGACGACGCCATCCACGCGAATGGGGAAGACGGAGATATTCCAGGTTTCCGGGGCACGGCGTTCGCGCAGGCGCAGGGTTTCGCCGTGCAGCGCGCGGGTGAAGCGGCCGCTCCAGGCAGCGGCCTCATCAGCATCCAGAACCTGGCCCGGAAGCTTGCCGAGCAGTTCAGATTCCGGACGGCGGAATAGGGCCATGGGGTCGCCGTAAAACCGGTCAAAGGCGCCGTTCTGTGCGACCGTCCACTGGCACGCGGGCGACTGCTGGAGAAACAGCTCCGCGAGCGAAGGGGCATCCTCCATGGCGACAGGTTAGCGTTTGCGGGCCAGAGCCTTGCGGGCGGCGGCAGCGATATCGGTGGCGACCAGACCGTACTTCTCAAGCATTTCGTCGGGACTGCCGCTCTCGGCATAGCGATCGTGAATGCCCACGAACTCCATGACGCAGGGGGTGGATTCGGCGACTGCCTGGGCGACGCGAACGCCGAGTCCGCAATCCACCAGGTGCTCTTCGGAGACGACGATGGCGCCGGTCTCAGCGGCCGCGCGGGCGATGGCTTCGTGATCGAGCGGCTTGGCGGTGTGCATGTCGATGACGCGGACGGAAATGCCCTCGCTCTCCAACAGGTCCGCGGCGAGCAGCGATTGGGCCACCAGGAGTCCGTTAGCGATCAGCGTGATGTCCGTGCCGGCGACGACTTCGATGGCCTTGCCGATTTCGAATTTCTGATCTGCCCCGTAGATCACCGGAGCCTTGGGACGGCCGGTGCGGATGAAGACCGGGCCATCATAGGCGGCGGCGGCGCGAACCAGAGCCTTGGT
>JBDTPR010000147.1:0-11724 GCA_039932635.1 Candidatus Solibacter sp. | reverse complement strand
CGCGAGAACCCGGGTAAGGATCGCCTGGTGCACGGCTTTGCCCTGACGACGCAGAATCGCGCGGACCTGATCGCGTTTCTGGAAAGCCTCACCGACGACACCCTGCTCCACGACCCCGCGCTGGGGAATCCCTGGAAGTAGCGTGGCGCCCCTGACGCGAGCCCCAATCTGAGCCGCGACCGTCAGGGAGCGCGGCGAGCAACGCTCGCCCTGCGCAAGCCTACCCTACAGTGAATTCAGATACGCAATCACGTCGGACATTTCCTGCGCGCTGAAGTGCGGCCAAGCCAACTGCTTCGCCTTCATCGAGTCCAGCATCTGCGGACCGTGGTCCCATAGCGAGGCCACCATCGTGATGTCAGAGTAGGCGTCCTTGCCCTTAGCGAGTTTCGGTGCGTCGCCGGAATCGTGGCAGGTGGCGCATTTCTTGGCTGCGAATACGTTCTTGCCGCGGGCGGCATTGCCATTGGAACCACGGAAATACTGCTTCGCCCAGACGAAAGAAATCAGCTGACTCATTTCCTCCGCGGTGAACGTAGCCGGATTCTTCATGATGGGCTGGTGATTCCACATGCTGACGGCAATCTCGGTCAGCGTTTGATTTGTGAGCAGCCCATCCAGGGCGCGATGGCCTACGTGACACTCGGCGCAACCTTTGGAGGTGAAGAGCTTCCCGCCGGCGTCGGAAGGAGTGAAGGAGAAGTTTTTGGCTAGGCCGCGCGTTTCCGGGAGATTCTGCAGGTAAACGAGCATGTCGGTCAGTTCCTGCCCGGTAAGTTTGCCCCATGCGAGCTTCTTCCTGGCGAACTCCGCGCGCATCTTCGGCCCGTGATTCCACATCTGCTGGGCCAGGATCACCGGGTCCGACAACGAGTCCCACTTCGCCACGGGCGGCGCAGCCGCGACCGGCGAACTGGTAATGCCATGGCAATCCGCGCAATGGCGCGCGCTGAAGGCCCGCTTGCCGCGGGCGGCATCGCCGGGCTTCTCGAAATAGCGCGCCGAAACGAAATAGGCGAACAGGTCGGCCGCCTTTTCGGGCGTCATGTTGCCCTTTTTGACGCCCTGCTTTTCCATGGCCGCCCACATAGCGGGCGCATGGTTCCACATCAGGCTGGCCATCACCGAGGGTGTATAATCGCGATCCACGCGTCGCGAGAGGTCTGGCGCGATGGTGCCGCCTTTGCCTTTGATGCTGTGGCACTGGATGCACTGTTCGCTTTGAAACAGCTGCTCTCCGCGCCGCGCATCACCGGGCGTAACGCCGGCCGCCAGCGCACTCCAGACCACGAGCGCCCCCGTGGAAATCACCCGAAGCATGAACATTGCTGGTCTCCTATTTACTCAGTCTGAACCCGGTCATGAAGATGTGGGTGCGGAAGCCTTCATACTGGTACATCGGCTCGCCGTAACCGTAGTATCGCCATTCGGTGTTCCATTGTACGTGCTTCTGAAGGGGCAGGGAAAGGCGGCCCAGCGGCTGATAGTACCGTGTGGCTCGCGAGCCAGCCGAAATGAATAGCGATCCGCCGGCTGACAGCTTGGCTGCCACTCCGCCAATCGCCGGCAGTGAGATATCGATCATCGAACTCGCGGTGTGCGCGTTATCGCGATACACCGAGACCGAGGGCGTGTAGAACGGCAGCAGCAGGAAGTCGACGCTGGAATACAAAGTGGAGCGGTTGTACTCCGCCATCACACTCACATGTTTCCCGCCGCCGGGCGCCCAATTGACGGCCATTGAATTATCGCGGCTGCGGAAATCGTACCGGATACCGGGCGTAGGGTTCTGATTATCGAGGAAGGTGAAGTTGGCTTGAAACCAGAGCGACGCGAGGGCTTGGTATTTGGCGCGCGCCCGCACCTTCGTGTAGTCGTGGAGCCCGGTGCGGAAGTAGTTCCGGTCGGTGGTGCCGGTTTCGTGATCTATGTTGAAGGAAAGCTTCTGCCAGGGACGGACGGTCAGCCCGTAAAGGAATACATTGCGCTTCAACTCACCCGCGGCGTAAGGACCGCTTTGATCCAACACGCCCGCCCGTACACTGGAATCGCCCCACTCGTAGCGGTAGCCGTAGCGCAGGGAGATTCGGGAAGTGATGTCCCAAATGGCTTCCACCTGCTGCCGGTTATAGTTCACCGACTGCGGCAAGCTCAGCGCCATGGTCAGCGCCGGATAGGTCGAACCCGGGGCCAGCAGGATCTGTTCCGTGAAGGTCCCGATATTGGTATTGGCGTAACGATCAGTAGTGAGCGATTCGACGATGCGCAGGTGTTTGAAGGGTCGAATTTCCACCCCCGCGTTACCCACCGTGTGGGGGGCGGTGGCCGAACTGGCGCCGATGTTGTATTGCGTGCTATAGAGCAGCAGCGAACTCAGCAAGGCGAAATTGCCGTTGGCAAGATCGAAATAGCGCGTGTCGGTAGTGGGGTTGCTGTACAGATACTGGCCGTACAGATCCATCCAGTGGAACGGGTTCGCCGTCGCCATCACCTTACTGTAGGTGCTGGTGCCGCGCGTTCCGTAGGTCTGGCGAAGATTGGTCAGCAGCGACGTCGTGCCCAGCAGCGGCGTGGTGCGGTCGCCGTAGTGCGTGCCGCTGAAAGTGGCCTGGTTGTCATCCTTATAGGTGGTGCCGCCTTCTTCCAGGGTGACGTGCCAGCGGTTGAATTCCACGTGCAGGCCGCCGCGATAGTTGTTGGTGCTGTCGCGCAGCAGCAGCGGTACGGAGAATTCGTTATTGGCGTCCTGTACCCAGGTTTCGATGCCGTGCCCGTAACCCGAATTGCGCTCGTACACCAGGTAGGGCATCACATGCTTGCCGGGGAAAAATCGCAGATCCGCCACGCCGCTGCGACGGTGGGTGTCGAAGGCCCGCTCGTTGAACCCGCGGGGTGCCAGGGGATTGGCGAACGAGGGCAGCGCATTGAAGTACGCGATATTGCGGTAGTCGCCGGTCAGATCGTAAATGCCGCGCTTGGTGACCTGTATGTGCGCCGTATTGTAAGGATCGCCGCCCCACGCGTTGGCGCGCGCGTCGATGCGGTCGAAAAGGCGATGCTTGGGGTCGGTAATCGTGAAGTCGAGGCCGGTCAGTTTGGGCCCGTCTCCCAGGTTGACGAAGCTGCGGTACGTAGCTTCGCTGCCTCGCACATCGCCCACCCAGCGGTAGCCGAAGTCGAAACTGCCGGTGAACCACTGTTCGCTGGAGGGAGCCGGCGATGCGGCCTTCTCGTCCGCTTTCGCCGGAGCCGCTTCGGCCGGCTTCGCCTGGTCATCCGCTTTGGCGGGGGCTTCTGCTGGCTTGGGCTGCGGCGCCGGCTGTTGCGCCGGCAATTGCGCAAACCCTGCGACCGCGATGAGGAATGCCGGTAAAAATCTCATTTGAGTAGCGTCCTATTCGCATAGGAACCATGCACCTTTTGATGGCAGAGGGTACAGTTCTGGAACCGCGGGTTGCGCAGATCGTGAATCGCGGGACCGACCGTTCCCAGGGTGCCGTTGGCGGCGGGGGTGGGTGCCGGCAGGTTGGAGTGGCACTCCATGCAGACCTGACGAACTTCATGGCGCGTCAGCATGCGCGGGTTCGAGGAGCCGTGGGGCTGGTGGCACGCCATGCAGCCTTCCAGCCGCACGGGAGCGTGTTCGAACGGGAAAGGTCCGACCTTATCGCCGTGACATTTGGCGCAGCCAGGTTCGCTGGCGCGGGTGGTCTGAATGGAACGGGGCAGTGCGCTGCCATGCGGATTGTGGCAATCCACGCAGGACATGGCGCCTTCCGGCAGCCGGTGCTTGTTGGGGCGCTGGAAGCTCGACCAAACGTCGGTATGGCAGGTGGCGCATTGCGTGTTGATTTCGGCGGGCTTGCGCGCCACCAGACCGTGCGGTCCATTCTTATGAATCGAATGGCACGCGGTGCAACTCACTTGATTCTTGGCATGACTGCTATTAAGACGTCCGGTATGGGTCGATTGATTTTGATGGCAGGTGAGACAGATGCGGTCGGTTTCGGCGGGCTTCAACTTGGCAGGTTGCTTGATATCCGCGGGCGAGACCGATTCGGCGTGCTTACTGCCGGCGCCGTGGCAGCTTTCGCATGCTTTGGTTTCGAAACCACGCTTTTTATCGGTTTCCACGACTTGGTGAGGGTTCTTCTGGAAGCCATTGAAGATATCCTCGTGACACATCTGGCAGGTAGTGGAGCCGACGAATTCCGCCGGCTTGTTATCCGCGGGCTGAGCCTGGGCCGGCGCGGAAGCGGGGGCGGCAGGTTTCTCCTGCGCACCCCCCAGGAACGTGAACCACAGGGCCGCCCCCACCAGCCCCGCCACCCTCACTCCGGCTCGATAGCCGGAGTGAGGACGGAGAGACACGGGGCGGGTTGTATCTACGGGCAGGCCGAACATGGCTTTCTGTCCTCTGTCTACTGATACTTAGCGGCCGGCATGGGCTTTAATTACATCAAAGTCCTTACCGACTGCGTGGCAAACGTCGCAGCTTTCGCCGAATTTCGGATCGGTCTGGGCCACAGAGTGAGACAACGCCGACAGGTTCATGTGGCAGGCCGTGCACGCCGAGGTGGTGGCGGCGACGGGACTGATTCTGCCCTGCGGGTCGGTCACGTTGTTCTTGCCGATGGGGAAGGCGGCTTCGGAGTTGTTGACATGGCACATGAAGCACTTCGCCGTATTGGCAACTCCACCGCTCAGGGTCATGGCCGGATAACGCACTTCACTGAAGTCGTTATGGCTGCCGCCGAAGCCCACGACAGTGTAGTTCTGGCCGAATTCCTGCATCTGTTCGCCGGTGTGGATCTTGTGGATCATCAGGGCGAAGTTGACGGACTGGTTGGGCTGCGCTTTGTCGGCCGGATTGGTGGCCACCACCCGGCGAACGCCATCGTTCTCGCTCGGGTTGTGGCACAGCACGCACTGCTCGATCTGGTTGCGATTCTCGCCGTGCAGCGAGAGGTTGCTGTGGCACTGGTTGCACTTGGCGATATCCACTACCTGGCGGCGGGCGGCGATCTTGGAACCGTCTACCGAGAAATTGACCACCTTGTTCTTGGCGCCGTATTCCGTGGTCTGCGTCTGCGTTGTGCCCGACAACAGGACCAGTTCGCGGCGTCCTTCGATACCGATGGAGAACGTGCCGGTAGCCTTGGCGGGAATCAGGTGAGTGAAGGTGTAGGAGCAGGTGCCGTCGGCCGCGCATTTGGCCGTGGGAACCGGGTTCTCCGAAACATAGCCTTGCGAGGTGACATCGGCGCCGAAGTTAGTGTAGCCATAGTCCAACGTCGGACCAGCCAGCACCAGGCCGAGGCGGTTCAGGCCGCCCGTCAACTGCGCCATGGTGAGGCCGTTGCCCTTGGAGTCGGTAACCTTAAAGGTGACCGTGGGAGCCTTGCCGGCCACGCCGTTATCGACCTTCAGGATGTCGAGCACCAGACCGGGCCGGGTGAGCGATTCCGTCGGCACGGTGTGCGCGCCCTTGATGGAAGCGTCGAATTCCAGTTCACCCTGCGGAATGTGGCACTGGGTGCACTGGTTGTCGGACACCTGGGGCAGGTTTACGTGGTTCTTGCCGGTGGCGAAGTCCACATCGTCGTGGCAGGCGCCGCAGGCCGCGCGGCTGGGCTTAGTCAGCCAGTGATCGGCCTGGGAGGCGCCGGCCTTCTGGGTGGGCTCGTGGCAGAATTCGCAACGCCGCGGGTCGGAGGGCAGCGCCACGGTGGACCAGTCGGACAGGCTCTGCGCGTTGCCGATGATCTGATAGGGCTTGCCGGCCTTCACGCTGGGCAATTGCTCGCCCATGTGGATCTTGTGGGTCATCACCGGCATGTCCACCGTATTCCCGGTGTCGGGGTCCATCGTCTGGGGCGTGTGGCACATGATGCAGAGTTCCATGCTGCGGCGGGTGCCGCCGTGGAAGGCCAGGGCATCGTGGCACTTGTTGCACGTCGGTGTGCGGATCACGTCGCGGGTATTGGTGGGCGTCGCGCCGCCGGCCGGTATCCAGGTCATGGTGTCGTCGTCGCGGTCCGTGCCGAGGTCGAACTCCGTGAGGTTGCGCGAACCGTAGATGCCGATGCGGTGCGTCAAAGTGTTATCCCAGGCGGCGCCGTTCTGTCCCTTCGCCTTAGTCCCGAAGGTGTACACATACTCGCCGTCACCTAGTGACTTATAGGTGCCGCCAGTATCCGCACCGGCCTGAATCGCCGAGACTTTGGTGATCGGGCTGGTCTGGGTGCGGGTGGTGTAGGAGAAAAACTGCGCTTGCCCTTTCGGGATGTAAGCTCCAATAAAACTCGTCGAGACAGCGCCCGGCGTGGTGATCCCGTCCCGGTCAAGGCCAAGGCCTTTGGGGTCGGTCATCTTGAAATCGACACTAATCGTGCCATCTGTCGCAATATTGGCCGAAATGATTTTAAACACCAGGCCAGGACGTACGAAATTCACGGTCGCTTCCGAGGCGTAAAATGCCTTGTCGTGCGGCGTGAATGCAGTCTTTTTCGGCGCGCTCATCAGGAGCACGGAACCCGTTACCAGTCCCAGCGCCAATGCGTACCGACCAACCGCGAACACCGAATTAGGAATCCGCATACTTTTCTCCAAAATTAAACTCAACTGTCTCCAGCCTCGCTCACCCATGGGCCGGTTTACCCAAACCCATTTGGCGGACAGGCCAAACCAAAGCTAGTTAGCGAAGGTACCATTGCACTCGCCACGCCAAACCTTAGGTTTGGAAAATCGGAGGTGAAACCCTTTTGTTATCTAGATGTTGGTAAATCCCCCATGCGGATGGGGGATATTCCTACGGCACACTCTGCGTCAAAAGACAGGAGCCAGTGGGTGAAATCCCGCTACTAGCTGCAGTAAGCACTCCAAAAATCATCACTTAGGGTCTGCAAAACACTTTTTCGTGTAATCCGATGCCTAAGCGGTCATTTTCTATTGCATTTGTGCTATTTGACATGTATCCTCGATAACTTGGATAAGGAAATTCCGTATCTTTAGGATAAGTCTGATGAACCGTACAGCCCTCGCCCAAACACGAAACCGTGACACGCATGGGAACAGGACGTCGCAGTCCGGTGCTAATAAGCACCGGGCATTGGCACGACTTTACGAACGGCGCGCCGCCGTCGACCAACTGATCAGCGCCCTTGAGCGTTACCAACGCGATAGAGGTCAGCGGCCGGAGCAGACGCTGTTGGAAGGGTTTAGCGTGACTGGGCCGTTGTCGTCAGATTGCGCTCGATAGCGAACTTGACCAGGCTCACCAGATCGTGAACGTTCAGCTTGCGCATCAGGCTGGCACGGTAGGTATCGACTGTTTTCGGGCTGATGGACAGCAGATCGGCGATATCTTTGGCCCGCAGACCGTTCACCAGGTAGGAAAAGACCTCCATCTCCCTAGGGCTCAACGACGCCAGCGGGTCTGCGGCGCGGGCACTTTCGGCCTTGGCGAACAGGCCGGCGCCTTTCAACATCGGGGAGACGTACACGCCCCCATCCTTCACAAAATTAATGGCATCCAGCAGGTGGCGCGAAGGACCGTCCTTCAACAGGTAAGCGTCTGCGCCCGCACGCAGGGCTTCCATCACCGTGCCATCTTCCCGGCTGATCGATAGAATCATCAGTTTGACGGTGGAACCGGCGGCCCGCAGGCGGCGGATGGCTTCGATCCCCGTCAGGTTCGGCATGTGCAGGTCGAGAATCGCGAAATCCGGCTTGACCGTCGTGATCATCTCAACCGCCGCGTTCCCGTCGGCAACCTGCCCCAGCACACGCATCCCGTGCGAAGTGCACAGGGCCGCGATGCCTTCCCTTACAATGGCGTGGTCATCCGCCAAGACCACGGTCGTTGCTGCCGGTTCGTGCATGCTTCTCCTTCGAAACCGACCTTTGCCAGGTCGGACTTACGCGATTATTGGGAATGGTGATACGGAAACTACTAGTTTAGTGCCATTTGGTCCACTTTCGACCTCCAGCTTTCCGCCTAGCTCCTGAGCCGTTTCCCGTAACGCCCGCAAGCCTATGCCGGCGGCAACGCTGGCGGGGGCGGCGAACAGCCGCTCCGAATCGAAACCAACGCCGTTGTCTTCCACCGCCAGCACCAGAATGCCTTGCCGCAACCCTAATTCCACCGAGATACGGCTGGCCTTCGAATGCCGCGCCATATTCGAAAGAGCTTCCTGTAAACCCCGGTACATCAGAATCTTAACATCCAGATCGGGTTCCGCCAGATCCACGTCGATCCGCAAATCCGCGTCGAAGCTCTGGGGCACGCCGCTGACTTCCCACAATTGCCGGATTGCCGAGTCCAGCGTCAGCCGCTGCCACTCCGGCGGATGCAGCCGGCGTGAGATGGCCCGGACCTGCTCCAGAGTGTCCGACGCCAGCGTAGAGATATTGTCCAGCGCTCGCCCGACCTCCTCGGAAGGCTCGGGGAGCTCCACGGCGATTACCTCAAGCTGCAGGCGGATGGCGGCTAGGAGTTGTCCTACCCCGGTGTGCAGTTCGCGTCCCAGGCGCTGACGCTCCAATTCGATCTGCCTCACTGCGCGCCGCGCGCCGCTACCGCGCCGCAGTTGCGCGGAGATGGCCAGACGCTGTTCGAATTCCAGAAGCTTAAGAAAATGGATGCTCAGGCGCTTTTCAACTGCCACCAGAGCCCGCGTTCCTTCATCCTGCTCAACGATTTGGGCGCCAATCACAAGACTATTCCGAAATTCCCATAGCAGCCAGAAGCGTATCGTGCCGGCTGCGGCTACGCCGGATTTCGCCGCGCGGCGCAGGACGTCGATCAAATTCGCCGGGTGGTTCAGATGCTCGCCGGTGCGCCCGCTCATCCAGAGCACGCGCCCCTGGGAGTCGCATTCCAACAGCATCGGTTCCCCAACCGCCCGGGGACGGATGAAACCGGATTCTGCGGACTCGTTCAACCAGAGTTCTCCTGAGGTTTGGATCTTTCCTTGACAGGATGGCAGTAATCTTCAAACGCTCGCAACGCGGTACGTACCGAGTACTTCTGTAATCGGGAGGGGGGGCTTGCAATCGTCATGACCGGCGTATTATAAGTGGAACACCAATGTCCCGAGTTCTCACTTATGTACCACGGATCGCGATATTTCTGGCGGGGGTTGCCGCTGCTCTAATCACCCTACCCAAGAGCGAGCACCGGGGTATGGACAAGACCGCCACCGACGATTTGAAGCGCTCCCTGGCCGATCTGGAAGCCCGTCTGGAGGCCCGGCAGGCGGCCGACGACGCACGCCTTTCCAAGGTGGAGGCCTGCCTGGAAGAGCACGCCGCCAAGCTGAACGACGTCCCATCCACAAGCCAAATCGTTGCAGCCATGGAACAATTGCTGACTAAGACAATGTCGTCGCTGGACGACAGGTTGGTCACCCAAGCCCATTCCATCGAGGTGCTGAAGGCTACTGTCTCTCAAACCGACAGTCTGCTGGAACGCGTTTTGGAATCCCTCGATTCTCTCCAAACTTACTCGGATTCCACAGAAATTATCGAGGATCCGCTGCTTGCCCATTCTAGGATGTAATGGAACGGCACGGTCCGCTCAGATCAATCCGGGCTGAAATTCAGAAAATTCTGATTTGCTTTTGTCGTGAATCGTACTATTCTCGGGGGGTAGTATGGACCTGACTACCGTACTAGATCAATTGCGGCGCGAGCTGCTCCACCTGGATGCGGCGATCCTCAGCCTGGAACGCCTGCAGTCTAAAAATACGCGTCGTGGCCGGCCGCCTAAGGCGCTGGCGATGCTACGGAAGCCACGCCCCGTGTCGAGGCTTTCGTCCAGGCGTCAAGCCTCAGGCGAACCCACGCCGGACTGACCTCGAGAGAGCATAGCCGCTACTGCGCCGGCGGCGTGCCCGACCGGATGAACTCCGCGATCTCCGAAGCCCGCGTGCGCGCCTGGTGCATATAGCTTTCGTTCTTGCTGATCCGGTCCAGGGTCGGCAGATATTGCTCCAGCCCCACCACCCGCTTTCGCTCGATCGCTGACCCCAGTAAACTTAAGGCCTTGAAAACGCCGAGCTTGTCGTACTTGGCCGCCCTGTCAAGCGAAATCCGGTGCTGCGCCGATTCCGTCAGTCGTTCGCACCAGTCCCACAGCAATTTGGCGTTGGCGTCCTCGGAGTAGTTGAATTGGATCTCCGACTTCTCCGCGCCCTTCTCTAACCTGAAAGTCTTGGTCCCCATGAACGCCACCTTCAGGCCGGACTCCACGGGCCGCTTGAAATGATCCAGCTTCTCAACCAGCGAGTAGACCTCCGCAGTCTCCGCGTCGGTGAGTTTGAACTTGAGCGGCAAGTCATCGTCGGGCGCTTCCTTGTACTCCGCTTCCCCGGTCTTCTCCAGCGTCACCTGCATATACGCCGGAGTACTGCCGGGGAAACTTTTCGAGTAAAAAAAACGCGGTGCGTCCTGCGCCAGCAAACTTCCGGCGAACAGCGCACCGGCGAAAACGAGGAACAACGTCCACTTCATACTTGCCTGCTACCCCAATCTCCGGCTGGTGGCTTCGTGGGTGGCATGGCAGATTGCGATCGCCAGCGCATCCGACGCGTCTTCGCTGGCTACCGGTTCCGCCAGGCGCAGCAGGCTTCGCACCATCACCTGCACCTGATTCTTTTCCGCCCTGCCATACCCCACCACGCTCATTTTCACTTCCAACGCGGAGTACTCCGCGAATCCCACCCCTGCCTCCGCGATTGCCAGCAGGGCGACCCCTCGCACGTGCGCCAGTTTCAACGCCGTCTTGGCGTTGGCGGCATGGAAAACCTCTTCCACCGCTCCATATTCGGGAGCATACTCCCGAATCAATTGCCGCAGTCCGCTTGCAATCTCCAGCAGCCTGGCCTCGAACGAATGCTTGGGGCTGGTACAGATCACCCCCGCCACAATCATCGTATGCTGCGCGCCATCGCTATCGATTACCCCGTAACCGGTGCGCTGCGAGCCGCAATCGATGCCCAGGACCCGCACCCTATTGCGACAACGCCTCCAACTCCTTCTCGTCGATATCGAAGTTGGAGTAGACACTCTGCACGTCGTCGTGATCTTCCAGCGCGTCCTGCAGTCGCAGCATGCCGCTCGCGTTCTTGCCTTCCAGCTTGATCAGGTCATTGGGAATCCACGCGATGGAAGGGTCCTCCGCGGGAATCCCATTGGTTTCCAGAACCTTGAGCACGTTTTCGTGGCTGGCCGGGTCGCTGAGAATCTCCCACTGGTCGCCCAGATTGCGCAAATCGTCGGCCCCGGCATCCAGGATGATGTCCATCAACTGATCTTCCGTGGCCTTATCGCTCGGCACGAAAATCTGGCTGCGCCGTTTGAACATCCACGCCACGCTGCCCTGCTCGCCCATATTGCCGCCATTCTTGGAAAACGCATGGCGGATATCGCTGACCGTTCGATTGCGGTTATCGGTAGCCACATTCACCAGCACGGCCGCGCCGCCCGGACCGTAGCCTTCGAACATGACCTCTTCGATCATGCCGCCTTCCAGTTCGCCGGTACCCCGCATGACGGCCTTCTTGATGTTGTCCGAGGGCATCGACACGTTTTTCGCAGCCAGGATAGCGGTCCGCAAACGCGGGTTGCCGTCGGGGTCGCCGCCGTTACGTGCGGCGATGGTGATTTCTTTGATAATGCGCGTAAACGACTTGCCGCGCTTGGCGTCCGTGGCAGCCTTTT
>JBDTPR010000146.1:0-11749 GCA_039932635.1 Candidatus Solibacter sp. | reverse complement strand
GCCAAAGCCCGCAGCGCAACCAATGCGCACGATTGGTTCCCTGAGTTATATCCCGGCGCAAACGTGAATCGCTGTGTGTGAGTTCCAGCCGCGGGAGCCAACTGGTATACAAACTGGAAAGCGCCCACCTGACTCCCTACGCCCTCCACAAGGGTACCGCTGCTGAAGCTGGTTGAACCATTGGTTACATTCCCCACCATCGCGCTGATGAGTAAGTCGCTGCCCGTTGTCGTGACGGATAGCGGAGCTCCGGACGGACAATTCGCCGAATTATCGGGAGCCGCCTGTGTCGATGCATCTACCGTCAAGCCCACACCGCTAAACTCCACAAGTACAATCTGGCCATGCACCCCGCTGCTGGTTACGTTCAGCGCGCCGCTAGACTTGAGTACAGTGCCCAACAGAGTAAGACCGGAAGCATAGTGCCCAATGGACTTCAGCGTGTTGTACGCATTCAACTGGCTATCTGAGATGTTGCCCCCCTGACCCACGCCGTCCGCAAACATCACGGTGAGGAGGTTTCCGGCCGTCACGGGCCACGTTGCCGCGCAGTTGGCGGCTTTTGAGCAGCGCACGGAATGCAGCATCGTGGGAGGTTGAATTACTGTAAAACTGTTCCCGTTGCTGGCGACGCCGCCAACTGTTACCACGATATTCCCAGTGCTCGCCCCGGTCGGCACCGGCACCACGATGATGGTGGAACTCCAACTCGTGGGAACCGCTGTAATCGATCCGAATTGGACCATGCCCATGCCCTGGCTGGCTCCGAAATTCGTGCCCGCAATTGTGACCGTGCTACCCGGCGTTCCCGAACCAGGCGTGATACTGGTAATCACCGGGCCAGGCGCCGGAGGGGCCGCGCTATTCGCCCTCAACGCAACCAGCGCGCAGGATTGGTTTCCGGCGTTGTAGCCGGGGCTGAAAGCGAACTGCTGCGTGTACGTCCCGGCTACCGGAGCCAGTTGGTATACCAACTGAAAAGCTCCTTTTTGACTCCCCTGCCCCTGTACCAGCGTGCCGCTGCTGAAGGACGTGGTCCCGTTCGTGACATTTTCGACCAGCGCGCCGATCAGCAACGTGCTCCCCGTCGTCGTAACTGAGAGCGGTCCCGCACTCGGGCACGTCGCCGCGTTATTGGGAGCCGCCAGCGCCGACTTGTCTACCGTCAGACCTGCTCCGCTGAATTCCGCGAGCACCATTTGGCTATGTTTCCCGCTGCTGCTGACCGTTAGTGCCCCGCTGGACTTGAGGAGTGTGGCGTACAGCGTCAGACTGGCATCATAATGTGGAGAATTCGACAGAGTAATGTATTGATTCAGCTGGTTGTCGGAGATATTTCCAAATTCGCCCACTCCGTCGGCATACATCACCGTGAGAAGGTTTCCCGGAGTAACCGCCCAGTTGGAGGTGCAGCTACTGGCGGCGCTACAGATCCGGGAATTAATAAGTTGTACCGGAGTATTAGTCACTGCACGAGCCGTACGAGAGTCAAGGCCGATCAGAAGCAACGGGAAAAGTACGGTGAATATTCCAAGGGAGGATAACCTGGTTTCAAACGGAACCGATGGCTGTATCATTCATCACGACAATCTCATTAATATTCCGAGTTGCGCAATCCACGTTAGCGGGTGGCAGATTGTCACCCCTATGGCTAGCGGGAGGCGGGATCGACGAGAAGGGGACCCGACCGGGCCCCCCGGCCTTCCTTCAGTTCTTAGAACTTGAAGCGCGCTGCAAACTCTATCAGTCTGCCGCCCGGATCATTCGTACCCGATACCGTGAAGTCACGGTATGCGCTAGTCGTCTGCCCGAAGCTCGCCGTCACCCCACCTGAATTTACGGCGTTCGCCGCCGAGCCCAACAGGAAATTCGTAATATTGAACGCATTCAGGAACTGCGCCCGCAACTCGAAACTCTTGTGCTCGCCGATTTTCGTCACCTTCGCCAGGCTGAAATCCCAGCGCTGCTGCCAGGGGCCATACATGAACACACGCGCCCCCAGCTTGCCGCCTTCGGTTTGTGGTCCGATGTATGGCTTGGCCGGATCCAGATTCGCCAGCGTGAAGCCGCCGACTTCCCACGCCGCCATCGAATTATTGATCAGGTCCTGGGGCAGGAAATACGTGACGCCGAAGCCATTCGCCCCCGTGGTCTTGCGGATGCCGATCATATCGTTCAACTGTTTAGTTGTCAGATTGTGCAGCACCACGCCGTTATCATATTGGTTGAAGGTGGCGCGTCCGGTCAACAGGTCGGGCGAACCCGATTGCAGCCGTCCCACGCCTGTGACCTGCCAGCCTTCCACCAACTTTCGCAGCACCGGATTGCCGACGCTCGCAAGCATCTGGCGCCCCGGCCCGAACGGCAATTCGTAAACGTAGTTCACCTTGAACCCGTGCCGCACATCCCACGGCGACGCACCTTTGTCGTTCTCGTTATTGCGCAGCGTCGAAGGCTGGCTGAAGACGCTGCTGCTCGACGCGTTCATGTTGGTCAAGGATTTCGACCACGCATAGCTGCCCTGCATCAACAGTCCACGCGCCATACGCCGCCGCACTTCCACCTGCAACGCATTGTAGGTCGAGCCGCCGCCGTTCACCACAATGAACGCGCCGCCGCTGCCCACCGTGGGATTCACGTAGAACAGATTCGCCGGATATCCCGCCTTGGTGAGATTGCCCATGCGCGTCGCATTTCCGGCGATCGCATTGGCGAAAGTTCCCGCCTGTCCGCGCTGCAGATTGGTGGCGAACGTGGTGTCGCTGGTGGTCCCCAGCGCGGTCGAGATCAGCGGAATCGCCACCTGGCCGGGCAGTCCCTGATTGCCAAAATTCACGCTGTTCGCGCTGGCCCGCTGCGCAATCGCCAAATTATTTTGCGCATTCTGGAAGTCCTTCAGGAATCCGCTCTCGAAAATATTCACCTCATTGATGTCCATCTGCCGCCAGAGGCCCACCGAGTGGTTGCCGACATAGCGGACGTCCAGCACAGTGGTGCGGCTCAGTTCGCGCTGCACGCTGAGGTTCCAGCTCTGCACGTAACCCTGTCGAAGATTCGGGTCGAAATCGTTCACGCTCTGCCCGGCGATAACGGCCAGCGGGAAGGCCGGCTTCAGCGGCTCGGCGCGCGCAGGCAGGGTCGGATCGCGGAACCACACCGAACCTGGCGCGCCGAACTCCGTGGGGAAATTGCCGGGGTCCACCGTCAGGCTCGCCGACTTGCCCTGGTTCGCGCCCCAAATCGAAATCGGCACGTTCATGCCTTCGCGCACCGTCGAAATCGAGTAGCCCGCACGCAACACGCTCTGCCCCTTGCCGAGCAGCGTCGAGAGCACCGGCGCGTCGGTACGCGGCAACATCCACGCGAAACCCACCGAGGGATTAAACTGATGGTAGTTCGGGTTGTACACCTGCTCACCGGGCGTCACGGCCATGAACTGCGGCGCCTTGCCGGTCATCACTCCGGGGTTGAAAAGATTGCCCACGCCCGAAAGTCCCCACACGCCTTCGATCCCGACGCGGCTGTAGGCGCCATTCAAATTCACGAACGGGAATTGCACGTCCCAGCGCACGCCGAAATTCAGCGTGAAGCTCGGAGCCAGCTTCCACGAATCCTGAAAATAATACGCCATCTCGCGCTGACGGTTGCGGTCCACCGACCCCACGTGCGCGTACTGGAGGGTATTTTCGTCGAGCGCCAAGGAGCGCGTGATGCTTGAAATGCGGCCGGTCAGCATGGCGAACATGGTGGCCGCATCGGTGCGATTGGTTGCCGTGCTGTTGGGGAAATTCGTGGTATCGAACAGCGACGTAGCGCCCGTGTTGACCGGATCGTTGGCCGCGATGCCGAAGGTCGCCGTCGGGACAAGTTGCGTGCCGATGTTTTGCTGCCAGCTGCTCACCTGAGTGAAGGCGCCGCCGAACGTCATCAGGTGCGAGCCGCGAATCCACGTCATGTTGTCCATCGCCTGCCACAGCGGAGTGCTGCGCCGGCTCTGGCTGCTCGTACGATACGGATTGTTCACATACCCGATGGCCGGGGCGTAGCCCTTCCACTGCGAGAACAGCGCCGGCACGATCTCTTCGCGGAACAGCGAATTGCCGCCACCCGCGTTACCGAAGCGCGCTTCATTGGTCAGGTAATTGGTCACCGTGGTGCGCAGTGTCCCGTTGATGGAGAATGCATATCGACGGATTCCGCCCACCGGCTCGCTCCCCAGCACCGTGCCCGTGCCTGGCAGCAACGGGTAGATCGAGTTCACGCCGTCCGGGTTGGAGTTGTAATATTGCCAGTTCCACACCGAATCGAAATGGTTCCGGCTGTTGATGTTGTAATCGAAATGCGTGGTCAGGAAGCGGCGCGCATTCTTGCCCGGCGTCTGGAAATTGAAATCGCTGCGGTTGTATTCGCTCTGCGTCCCGATGCGATCCTTCAGGTTGCCCGCGGCCGGAGTGGCGAGCCGAATGTATTGACTGAGAATCGTCTGTACGCTGGGATCGATGGTGGTCGGATAGGCGCGCACGGTGGCCGGCAGGGTCGGATTTTTTGCCCTCGCGAGGTCGAACAGATTGACTTTGCGGACCGCCTTGGTGGCCGAATCCTGGTAAGAGAAAATTCCCTGGAGGACTTCCGCATTGGGTACGGTCGCCGACACGTTGTAGCTCTGCGGCAGATCGAATTCCTCGAAGCTGACGAAGAAGAAGGCTTTGTTCTTCTTGAACGGACCGCCGACGGTGCCGCCTTCCTGATTCAGATTAATGCGGTCGCGAGGCAGCCGGTTGATGGTGTTGTAGTAGTAATTCGAATTGAACGCGGTGTTGCGATTCTGCCAGAACAGTCCGCCGTGATACTGGTTGCCGCCGCTGCGCGTGATAAATTTCACTTGCGCGGCGCCTTCGCCGGAGCTCTCCGCGCCCACGCCCGCGGTGGACACGGTCACTTCCTCGATGGCATCCGCCTTGGGCTGGAGGTTCGCATAGAATCCGTCGTCGCTCTTGACCAGATTGTCCTGAGCGTTCATGCCGTCGATGGTGATGTTCACGCTGCCGCGCGGCAGGCCGTTGATGCTCGATGTGCGCGGCGTCCCCGGCGTTTGCGTGCCCGGCTGCGTCACTACCAGTTCCATCAGATTGCGCGACGTCATGGGCAGTTCGGTAAGTTGCCGGCCCACTAAGGTGGAACTTACGGTCGCGCTCGCCGTCTGCAATACTTCGGCGCCCGCCGCCACTTCCACCGTCTCGGTAACCGCGCCGACTTCGAGCTTGACGTTAACCGTTCCGGGAACGCCCGTGTCGATCTTAACCAGGTTAACCGTGCTGACTTTGAAACCCGCGGCCGATACGGTAATGCGGTAAACCGCCGCCGGAATCGACGGCACCGAATACTCGCCCTGCGTGTTGGTGGTTGTGGCGAAACTCTGCCCGGTGGCCGAGTTTACCGCCGTAACGTTCGCGTTGGGCACTGCCGCTCCGGTTTGGTCGCTTACCGAACCGGTTAGCAGGCTAGATGTACTTTGGGCCGCGGCGCACAGGCACACGACTCCCATTAGAAAGATCGCTCGGATCATTCAAACCCCTTCAGCTTTGATTTGCCTGGAGGCGAAAGTATCCCTGCGCGCGTCCCCACCAAGTCAGGGCGTGCGCCTTAACGCTGTTCCAGAAGTAAGTGCGAAAAGCTTAGCGTAATTTTGTACCAGAAAACAGGTAAATTCTACGACTAAGTCAAGATTTCCCCTTTGACGAGAGGGGTTAGGACGGTGTTTAGACGCTGCGGCGCACGCCGTGGTTGGCCCCCGCGTGTCGCGCTGCGTTGTATGTGATAACACCTAACTTTAAAATCATTCAATTTTTAGCTGAAGTGTCGTATAGTTGATCACAGTCAGACTAAAATCCTATAAGTACCATACTAACTGGGTGGAGTCCCGAAATTCCAATGCGAAAACGAGAAATACCAGGGCCAGTGCGAGCTGTCACTCTGAGCTTTACCCTCCTGTTGTCCTGCTCACTTCCCCTCTCCGCGACTCCTATCCTGGGTTCCGCGGTGGGCTTCGCTGTACTGGGGGCCTCCGCTGTTACCAACACCGGGCCTACAACTATAAACGGCGACCTCGGGGTCTATCCCGGCTCCTCGATTACGGGCACGGCCGGCATCACTTTCATCGGGGCTTCTACAATCCACAACACTCCCTTGGGTCTCGACCCCCTGTCGCAACAGGCGCTGACTGATCAGATCAACGCATACAACGTCCTCGGGAGTTTGCCTTTTACTGCCGACCTGACGGGCCATGACCTCGGGACTTCTGGCACCTCGCCGTTCGGCACCCTAACCTCCGGCGTGTACCGCTTCGCCACCACCGCTCAGTTGAACGGCACCCTCACTCTGGACGCCCAGAACGACCCCAATGCCGTTTTCATTTTCCAGATCGGAACTGCGCTTACCACGGCCAGCGCTTCCTCCATCAATGTGATCAATGGGACTCCCGGCATGAGCCTCTTCTGGTTGATGGGCGTAACCGGCGGCGCGGGCACCGGGTCCGCAACCTTGGGTACCAGTACATTATTTGCCGGGAACATTCTCGCCCTTGACAGCATCACGCTGACCACCGGCGCCGAGATCCTATGCGGCCGCGCGCTGGCCCAAAACGGCGCAGTCACAATGGACACCAACACCATTTCCGACAACTGCGACAGCTTCAACAACAGCACCCTCCGTTCCGATTTCGGGAGTCTCGGCTTTAGCGGCGCAAGTGACGCCGTGCCCGAACCCGCAACCCTGGCATTGTTCGCCGGGGCGCTGCTGCTGCTTACCGGCCGGAAGTATATCTCCGCGCGCCGTCCGTAAGCGCCTTCCGCAATCAACCCTCCTCCTGTCATCCAGCGGCGCGGCCTCACTGAGGTCCGCGCCGCTTTTTTGCGCCTCCGCCCATTCAGCGATCCACACGCCTCCGGTAGTTCCGTTGCCATCCAGCCGCCCGGACTCACTGAAGACAGCGCCTCCATCCCCCACACATAAAAAAAGCGCGACCCGAAGGCCGCGCCGTTTTCACATTTGATGCACTGAATTAATCGATGGCCGGTCCGAAGTAACCCTGCGCCAATGCCGGCTCGGCTTCGAGAGCCTTGCTCCAGCAGGTGCGCGCTTCGTCCGTCTTGCCGTTCGATTCCAGAATGCGTCCCAGATTGAGCAGCGCTTCCGGCATATTGGGCTGTTGCGAAAGGGCGTCGCGGTACAACCGCACGGCCTTGTCCAACTGCCCGGCCTTTTCGTACATCAGTCCCGCGTTGTAGAGCACTTCCGCGGACCGTTCGCCCAGGTCGATCAGGCGCACGTGGAATTCCAGCGCCGTGTCGAAATCGGCCGCTTGAATGGAGAGCGCCGCCAGGCCGCGCAGCGCATCCATGCTCTTGGGATCGGCGTCCAGCATCTTCTCGTACAGCCGCTCGGCGTGATCGCGCTCCCCGAGTCCGCTGTATGCCAGCGCCAGGTTGGCGTGCGCTTCGGGCCATGCCGGACGATACTTCAGGCAGCCTTCGAAGGCTTCGGCCGCGCCGCGGAAATCTTCGCGCTGCAGCCGCAGATAACCCATGCGGAACCGCGCCTCTTCTTCCTTGGGCGCGCGATCCAGCACCTGCTTGTAGTACCGCTCGGCTTCTTCGAACTGTCCCTGATGCTCCAGCAACAGCGCGATGTTCCACAGCGGCGCCAAGGCTTCCGGCCCTGCCTTCATGGCTCGCTCGTAGGCGGAGCGCGCACCCACCAGATCGCCTAGTTGCTCGCGCACGATTCCCAGATTGGTGTGCGCCTCACAGCTTCCACCGCGCAACTTGATGCACTCCGCATACGCATCCGCCGCCGGTTCGAAACGCCCCGATTTCTGGTGCGCCAGCGCCAGGTTGAACCAGCCCTCGAAATGCCCGGGCACCGCGTTCACCAGCAACGTGCAGAACTTCGCCGTCAGCGCGTGTTCGCCGGCCGCGCACGCCCAGCTCGCCAGACCTTCCAGCGCCACCGTCGATTCGGGTTTCAACTCCAGCAGGTGCTCCGAGTATTCGCGCACCATGTCGAAGTCTTCCTTCGCCATGCCGATCAGAATCAGATTCGACAGCGACTCTTCCGAATCCGGATTGCGCTCCAGAATCTTCTGGTAGATCTCCGACGCCTCGTCGGGATGCGCCAGCGATTGCAGCGCCACCGCCTTACCGAACATCGCCTCCTGGTGCGACGGATTCAGTTCCAGGCAGCGACTGAAGCTGAACAACGCGGATTTGGGATCCTCCTGCCGCAGATGGCAGACGCCGAGGCCGAGGTGAGCGTCCAGGTAGTTCGCGTCCAGCGTGCAGGCGCGGTGGAAGGCCTGCGCCGCGTCCTCCCAGACTCCGGCGCGCTCCAGGCACACGGCCAGGTTGAACCAACCCATGGCGTACTGCGGCTTCACCTGGGCGAGGATGCGGTAGCTCTTCGCCGCCTCGTCGAAATTGCCGAGTTCGAACTGGATGTGCCCCATCGCGCGATAAATTTCCGCCGATGCTTCGTTGGCCGCGATCGCACGCTGCAACTGCTTCAGGGCCTCTTCACGCTTCCCAGCGAGGTGCAGCGTGACGGCCCTCGCCAGATGGGTCTGCGAACCGCCGGCCTTGTCGCCGGTATCGATGTCGTTTGCGCGCAGGGTTTGAACCTTAGCGGGCGTTCTCATGGCAGTCGTGCTCATTTCTTCTGATACTCCTTGGCGGTTAATTCGGTTGAAGAGAGCCTTACCCAGTACAATCGCGCCCGGTCATCCGGCGCACCCAAAAATCCAGTGCCTCCCATGGGGAAGCGATCGTCATTCCAAAAATCGATGTCTGCGCCGTCCACGCTCACGGCGAAAGTGTCCCCGTTGACTCGCGTGCCCACGGTCATGGCCGTACGCGGCTTACCGGGCACGCGCTTGGTGGCGGTGACCACTCCCTGCGGCTTGTTATCGATCACGGCGCACCGGGTGAACTCCAGTTCACCGCCCGGAATCGCGGTCAGCGTGCAGAGGACATACTCTTCCAGGCCGGCCGCGCGTACCACCCAGTTCAAGCTGCGGGTATCGATGCGCGCCAGGAATTCCACATCGTAATCGATCAACTCGAGCGAGGGTTTGTACAACGCCAGCGGACCTGTGCGCACTCCGGCGACGTCCACTTTCCATTCCGACGTACCGCCCACCCAGGCGTCCCAGCCCTGGCCGAAGTGCTCCTCGATGCGGACCGTTTCCGCGGGTTCGGGAGCCGCCGGCGCTTCGGGCAAATCCACGTTGCCGCCGGCGCCCGGCGTACCCACGATGGCGGCAGCCACGGTGCCTTCGAAAGACACCTTCGGCAGACCGCCCGGCTCCTGCGGGACAAAAGCCTTGAACAATTCCTGCCGCGCGCCTTCCCTGGTGGTGGGCAACAGCACCAGCGTGAACAGGTGCGCGCCATTGCGTCTGGAGAACCCGGCGGGCGGCGGCTCTACAGCCATGCCGCGCGAACGCGGCTCGGTGACCCGCCATTCGATATCGGTGTGGCGCTTGGAGGGCGACGTTCCCTTGGCCGGTTGGCGCCTCCGATGTTCCACGCTTCCCGGATAGATGAACTGTGCGCGCCGGGTCTGGGCCGCGACTGCCGGCAGCCACACCGGCGCCATGCGAATCCCCAGTTCCAGATCGCGCGGCAGCGCCAGTTCATCGTGGCTGGCGGAGGGGATCCGCAGCGTTTTGCCCGGCCACACCAACGCGGGCGCGTCAGGCGGCTGCGGCTTGATGCTCCGCCAGTTCACCTTGCCCAGGCGGAACCCAATGCCGATCGAGACGCGCAGCGCGTTGCCCAACACGGCCTTTGACGGAACCCGCCGCGTCTCCACTTTGCCGATCAACGTACGCCGCGATCCCGCGCCCTCGGGAGTCAGCGCGGCCTTGCCCAGGTAGACGCGTACGGCCTGGCCACGCAGCATGCCGAAATCGCGCGCCGTGATTCTGACGCCGGGCGCGTCGCAGTGCAGCGTAACCATGGGAGCCTGGGCGATCTTGGCGCCCATCCGCTGCTTGCGCTGCTGCACCGCCGGCACATTGGTTGCGCCCGTGATCCGGATCTTCTGGCCGTCCGCGCGGCGCGCCAGTTCCGCACCCTGCATACGAGTGGCGTGCGGCGTTACGTATTGATCCGCTCTCGCGCGCACCCGCGGTGCTTCCGGCCCGGGCAACACCGGTGCGAACACCGAGATATCCGCGCGCAGAACCTGGGATTTGGCATCCAGATAACCGCGGCGTTCCTGCGCCGAATTGCGCATCAATTGCGCTGTCGAAATATGACGGGGATTCTCCCGGCGCCGCATCAGGCTGGTGACCTTGCTGGCCTCTTCCAACCTGTCCATGCCCTGCCGCAGACGGTGCTGGTTGCGATGCTCCTTAGAGCAATAGTCGCCGTCGCCGCCCACTCTCAGGCGGCTCAACGCTTTTCCGCAAAGCTGGCAAACTCGCGCAGTCATTTTCGAGGTTTAGTATATGAAATAGCCCAACGGATTACTAGGATAAATGCTGGTAGTATCCATAAGTTAACCAAAGAGATCATCCGGCAGCGTGATCTCTTGGTCTAATGCTATCAGTGGTTAACATTAACCTATAGGCATATGATATCCATAAAAAAATACCTGAAATAAACGCTCAAAATGCCTGAGTATTGAGTAAAATCATCGTGAGCTGGTTCACTAATGTATGTTGCCTGCAAACCAGCGGAGGATTTCGATGAATGAGTCGACAGCCCGCGCGGAACGTTACGAAGTCAAGAATGAACCTTCCCCGGTATACGTCTGGGAAGTCTCGCAAAAACCGGTTTCGATACGCATCCCTTTCAGCCTGATTGACCGCCTCGAGCGTGAAGCTGTCGAGAGTTTCCGATCGCTGACTTCCAAGGGCTCGGAAATCGGCGGAATACTAATCGGCGATGCTACCCCGGGGAGTCCACTGGTGGTTTCGATCGCCGACTACGACCTCATCGCCTGCGATTATAGCCGCGGTCCGTTGTACCGCCTGAGCGACGCGGACATGGGGCGGATTGAGACGGCCATCCAGCAGCGCGCCGGCAATGGCCGCAGCGTGGCCGGATTCTTCCGCAGCCATACCCGCAAAGGTATTTCGCTCGACGCCGACGATCTGGCGGTGATGCAAGCGCGCTTCCGCGATCCTCACCACGTCGCGCTCCTGGTGCGACCGTTCGCTACCAAGGCCAGCACGGCCGGCCTCTTCATTTGGGAGAACGGCCAGATGAACGGCGAAACCAGCTACCTCGAGTTCCCTTTCCGCTCGAGCGAACTCGGCGCCGGCACGATGGTCGATCCGTCCGAGCCCAAGCACGCACCGGCAGCGCCGCCGAGCGTCAAGGCGAATCCGCGCGCCCAGATAGTTCCGATCGCGTCGCGCCGCGAAGTCGCGCCCGAGCCGCCGCCTCTCGCGCCCGCTCCGGTGGCAGTCGCACCGGCGCCGGTTGCGCCGCCCGTGGCGGCTGCGGCCCCAGTGGTGGAAGAGAAGGCGCCCGTAGTCGCCGACAAACCGGCGAAAACTGAAAAGATCGACAAGTCGGAGAAGTCCGAGAATAAATCCGGCAAGAACGAGAAGAACGAAAAGAGCGGCAGGGACGCGAAGAACGAGAAGTCCGCCAAGGTCGAGCCTCCAGCGCCGGCCAAGGCTGCCGTGGCCGCGCCGGCAGCAAAACCTGCTGCGGCTCCTGCGACTGCCGCCGCGCCAACT
>JBDTPR010000145.1:0-11861 GCA_039932635.1 Candidatus Solibacter sp. | reverse complement strand
CAGCGGCTTGAGGTACTCTTCGCCGGGAGTGGGCTTGCCGGTGAGCACGGCGCGCAGCAGGCGGTGCACCATGAGGTCGGGATAGCGGCGGATGGGCGAGGTGAAGTGCGTGTAGGTGGGCGCGGCGAGTGCGAAATGGCCGACGTTGTCGGTGCTGTAGCGCGCCTGGCGCAGGGAGCGCAGCATGAGGTAGCTCAGGATGCGTTCTTCGGGTTTGCCTTCAATTTGCGCCACCAGTTTTTGGTAATGGCGCGAACTGATTTTCAGGCCGGAATCGGCCACCACGACGTGGCGCAGTTGTTTGCCGCCGTCGCGGCGCTTGTCGGTAATGGCGAAGCGTTTGATGGGAATCGGCCCGATTCCGAGGGAGACTCCGAAATGGGTGGCGATCTCCTCGAACTCCATGACGCGCTTGGGATCGGGCATTTCGTGAATTCGGTAGACGCTGGCGATGCCGGCCTGTTCGAGGTGTGAGGCGACGCTTTCATTGGCGGCCAGCATGAACTCTTCGATGATGCGGTTGGCGATGTTGCGCGGGGCGCGGGTAACGCCGGTCATGGTGCCGAGTTCGTCGAATTCGATCAGAGGCTCGGGGAGATCGAAATCGATGGAGCCGCGGCGCACGCGCTTCTTATTGAGAATGAGGGCGAGCTCCTGCATGAGCTCGAAGCGCGGGACCAGCGCTGCGTAGCGCGCACGCTGTTCGGCGTCGCCTTCCAGCAGTAGGTGGACGTTGGTGTACGTCATGCGCTCCACGCTGCGGATCACGCCGGAGGTGAATTCCTGGCCCACGACTTCGCCGCGATGATCGATCTCCATGAGCGCGGACATCACCAGGCGGTCCTGCTGCGGCACGAGTGAGCAGAGGTTGGTGGAAAGCTCGTAGGGCAGCATGGGCACGGCGCGGTCGGGGAAATAGACGCTGGTGCCGCGAAGCTGCGCTTCGAGATCGATGGGCGAGCCGGGCACGACGTAGCGGCTGACGTCGGCGATGTGGACGTGGAGGGCATAGTTGCCGTTGGGCAAGCGATCTACCCATACGGCGTCGTCGAAATCGCGCGCGGTCTCGCCATCGATGGTGACGATGGACATGTCGCGGAAGTCGCGGCGGCCAACGATATCGGCGGGGTCGATGGCGTAGGGCATGGCCTGCGCCTGCTCGATGACTTCGGGCGGGAACTGGTGGGGCAGGTGGTGCTTGCGGATGACGATTTCGACGTCGACTCCGAAATCGTCGGGATGGCCGAGGATCTCGATCACGCGGCCCACGGCGGAGGCGTCGCGCTCGGGAAACTCGAGCAGTTCGACGTTGACGATCATGCCGTTCATTTCGGCGACGCCGGTGACCTTGGGCGGGGTGACGCCGATGCGGTCCACGGGGGTGATGCCGGCGGGTGGAAGTTCCATGCCGTCGGGGATCTCGATCCACTGGCTGATGCGGCCGTCGGCGGGGACCACGTAGCCGCCGCGGCGGCCGATTTTGAACTCGCCGACCACGGTGGGGTGGGCGCGCTTGAGGACTTTGACGATCTCGCCATCGGCTCGGCCGCCGGTTTCGATGCGGGCGATGCGGACGATGACGCGGTCGCCGTGCATGGCCTTCTCGGCTGAGTCGGGCGGGATGAAGATGTCTCCGGTAATCCCCGGAACCGGGCGTTCGGAAATCAGGAAGCCGTAGCCGTCGCGGTGGAGGTTGAGGCGGCCGATGGCGAATTCGCGGCTCCGTGCGGTGACGATGTACTGGCCGCCTTTAAGTTCCATGAGGTCGCCGCGCGCGGTCAGGCGGGTGAGGGCGGCGTCTAATTCCTGGCGGGCCTCGCCTTTGGCGCCGAGTTCGCGGACCAATTGCTTGAAGTTGGCACGGGCGTGCGGCAACTGGGAGATATGGGCTACAATTGCCGCGTCGGTCATAGTTCCAATTTTACTTGCAACGCATGACAGACATGGGTCGTCAATATTACGCTGGAACCTGGTAGTGAACGGTGAAGGTTGGGGTACCTACGGGGCCTCCGCCCGCCAAAGGTGAGAATCGGGCAGAAATGGGAAGCTGCCCACATTGATCGTACGGGAGTTCCCAAATGAAGCGCCTGTTGCTGATGCTGTTGCCCGCGGTATTGAGCGCCGGGCAAGCTCGCTACGCCCGCCTGGGCGAATTCGAAGGCAAAGTCGAAATCCAAATGCGCGCCGGTGAGGCGTGGAGTGCCGCGGAGCGCAATCTGCCGCTGGTCGAATCCGCGTGGCTGCGGACGGGCGCGGCGTCGCGCCTGGAGATCGAACTGGACGACGGCAGCGCGTGGCGACTGGGCGCGGACTCGCAAGTGGCGATCTCCGACTACACGCGGCTTTCGACGGGGCAGCGGCTGACCGTGCTCTCCTTAGACCACGGGGTGGCGTACTTCACGGGCGAGCCGGGCGGACGCGACACGTTGACGCTGGCGGTGCCGGGCGCGCAGGTGACGCTCTCGCGGGGCGCGCGGGTGCGGGTGGAGGCGGACTCCACGACCAGCCGGATATCGGTGATCGAAGGCACGGTGCGATTGTTCTGTCCGGCCGCGGAGATGGATATTCGCGAAGGGCAGACGGTACGTCTGGAGCCTGGAAATGCGGCGCGCTTCGCGTTGGATCGCGAGGTGGCGGCGATGGAACTGGATCGCTGGAGCGAGGAGCGCGACAAAGCGCTGGCGACATCGACATCGGGTGGCCACGTCGCGCAGCGCTTCGGACTGGTGGATCTGGACGCAGCGGGCGAATGGGTGCAGACCGAGGCGGGCGCGGTGTGGAAGCCGCGGATTGCCGAGGGCTGGGCGCCTTTCCAGAAGGGCCGCTGGCGTTGGTACGACGTGCTGGGTTACACCTGGGTCAGCGACGAAGCGTGGGGCTGGGTGCCGTATCATTACGGGCGCTGGACGCGCAAGGGCGACTTGGGCTGGGTGTGGGTACCTTCGGCGTCGCCGGTATTCAAGCCGGGCGAGGTGTACTGGCTGTGGAATGCAAAGCTGGCGGGCTGGGGTCCGCTGGCGCCGGGCGAGGAGTGGGCAACGTCGGCCGCGCCCGAGCAGTTTTTGAACGTCAATACGACGTATGCGAATTTTCAATGGGACCAGCGGGTGATCGACCCGGCGGGGTTTGAGGATCGACCCAAGGAACCGCTGGGGGTCGCGGTGTTCGCGGCTGCGCTGCCCTCGCCGCCGTTGCCGGCTTCGCGGTTAGAGGCAACGCGGCCGGAATTGCGGGTGAGCGCGACACGCGTGCAGCCTGTGATTCCCGGCACGGTTTTCCAGGAGACGACCGAGGTGCCGCCGCCGGCTCCTCCGCCGCTGCCGCCGGCGGTGGTGACCAATCCGGCGTCGGACGCGCCGCCGGTGGTGCAGCCCGGTCCGATGGATCAAGGGCCTCCGGGACCGCCGATGCAGGTGATTTATCCGGTGCCGGTGTACACGGGGATCGTGGTGCTGAATCCGCCGGAGCATCCGGATTACTCGCGGCGAAATCCGAATTCGAATGGGAAGGGGAATGGCGGCTCGGGGAATCAATCCGGAAATCAGGCGACGACTCCGGTGACACCCACGAGAACGCCGGGGACGAGCGGGCCTTCGCCGGGTACGAAACAGGGGCCGATCACGCCCCCAATCGCTCCGGGACAACCCGGCGCGCCGACGAAGACGGTGCCGGTGCCTACGGTGCCGGTTCCAACCACGACCACGCCTCCCGCGCCTGGAACGTCGGCGCCTCCGCGTTTGACGCTGCCGGGGCCGCGGCAGGGTCCAGTGTCGCCGGGCGACAGGCCTTCGACGGTGCCGGTGCCGGTAGGGCGTGACACGCCGCGCGTGTCGAAGCCGCCAGATGCGAAGCCGGATAGCAAGCCCGATCGGCCTGCGCGGGGCGAGACACGGCCGGACGCGAAGCCGGATAGCTCGACGCCGAAGATCGACGGACCGTCGGCGCCCAAGAAGCAATAGCGGGGGAGGGCGCGATAGAATAGTTCGCCATGGACCCGATGTTTCTTCCCGGCGTGGAGGGCGAGCCGCAGCCCGGGCCGTACCGTGTCCTGATTCAGGCGATGCAGGCCACGGGCGCGGACTACCCGCAGATATGGCATCTGTTCGCGTACCTGCCGAAGGCGACCGAACACTTGGCTCGCTTCACGCAGGAGATTCTGCGCGGGCCCTCGCCGCTGAGCCCGGGGATGCGCGAATTGATCGCGGCGTTCACTTCGTATCGCAACGATTGCCCGTTTTGAATTAAGTCGCACGCCGCAGTTGCGGCGGAACTCTTAGGCAGTGAGGAATTAGTTTGGGGAGTGCTGCGCGATCTGGAACGCTCGTCATTGAACGAACCCGATAAGGCGCTGTTGCGCTTTGTGGCCAAGGTGAATCACGACTCGCCGCGGATTACGCCCGAGGATATGGCTCCACTGCATGAGGCGGGGTGGAACGATGAGGCCATCTACTTCGCGATCACGGTCTGCGCGCTGTTCAACTTCTACAATCGCTGGATCGACGCCAGCGGGGTGCACGCGATGTCGGACGAGGCGCACCGGCAGGGCGGGAAGCGCATGGCGGTGCAGGGCTACGTCAGGAGCTAGAACCCGACGCAGCGGAAAACGCAGAGAAGACCGCCGGGGGTTTAACTCGGTGCCGGGTAAGTGTATACTTTACCCGGAAACGCCGGAGACCGGCGATCCAAGCAGGAGTAACTATGCGCCTAATGAGATCGCTCGCTGTTATGTTTGCGGCAACGGTACTGACTGCCGCTGCCTTGGCTCAAACGCTGCCTACGGGCGTGCAGAAAATCACTTCGATCGAAGGGGTCACGGAATACTCCTATCCTAACGGTCTGCGTGTGCTGCTGTATCCGGATAACTCGAAACCTAAGACCACCGTCAATGTAGTTTACCGGGTGGGCTCACGTCATGAGGGCTACGGCGAAACTGGCATGGCGCATTTGTTAGAGCACATGGTGTTCAAGACAACCAAGAGCGGGCGCGAAGTTTTCAAGGAGCTTACCGACCGGTCGGCAGGGAGTTTCAACGGGACCACGTCGTACGATCAGACGATGTATTACGAGACTTTCAACGCGGGCGATGAGAATCTGCGCTGGGCGCTGGAGCTGGAATCGCAGCGCATGGTCAATATGACGATGCTGCAGAAGGATCTCGATACCGAAATGACGGTGGTCCGCAACGAAATGGAAAGCGGGGAGAACAGCCCGTTGAACGTGCTGCGGCAGCGCGTTCTGGCGGCGGCATACAACTTCCACAACTATGGGAAAACGGTGATTGGCAACCGCACCGATGTGGAGCGTGTGCCGATTGCGAACCTGGCCGCCTTCTATCAGAAATATTATCAGCCGGACAACGCCGAGTTGATTGTGGCGGGACAGATCGACGAAACCAAGACCCTGGCGATGGTAGCGGCGACACTCGGAGCGATTCCGAAACCTACTCGCGTCCTGACGCAGCCCTATACGGCGGAGCCCACGCAGGAGGGCGAGCGCAGCGTGATGCTGCGGCGCGTCGGAAACATACAGGGCATCATGGCGGTCTGGCACATTCCGGCGGCGCTGCATCCAGATATCGCGGCGCTGGAGGTGATGTCGCAGGTGTTGGGCGCGCAACAGACGGGCCGGTTGTACAAGGCGCTGGTGGACAACAAGAAGGCAGTGGGCTCCAGCATGAGCTCTGGCGGAATGCACGATCCGGGATTTGCGTTTGCTTTCGCGCAGCTGAATCCGGAGCAATCGGTGGACGAGGCGCGGGAAATTCTGCTGAAGACGGTGGAGGGCTTGGCCAACGAGCCGCCGTCGCAGGACGAGGTAGACCGCGCCAAGACGCGCATCATCAAGAACATTGAGCTCGCGACCACGAATTCGCAATCGATGGGCATGATGTTGGGCGGGTATGTGGGGGATGGCGACTGGCGCAGTTTCTTCCTGGTGCGCGACGAGGTCAAGAAGGTCACGCCCGCGGAGGTGACGCGGGTGGCGAAGGCTTACTTGAAATCGTCCAATCGCACCCTGGGCGAGTTCATTCCGACTAAGACGCCGGACCGTGCCGAGATACCGGCGACTCCGGATGTGACGGCGCGGTTCAAGGACTATAAGGGCGGCGCGAGCCTGGAGCAAGGGGAGGCTTTCGACCCCACGCCGAAGAATATTGAAGCGCGCGTGATTCGCGCGAAGTTGGCGAATGGGTTGAAGCTGGTGATGTTCCCCAAGAAGACGCGTGGCGGAACGGTGGCATTCTCCTTGACGGTGCGGTTCGGCGACGAGAAATCGCTCGCCGGCAAATCGATGGAGGGACAAATGGCGGGCACGCTGCTGATGCGCGGGACGAAGAACAAGAATCGCCAGCAGATTCAGGATGAGACCGACCGGTTGAAGGCGCAGATGAATGTCAGCGGGGGCGTGAATTTTGCTTCGGCTAATATTCGGACGTTGGAGGCCAACCTTGCGGATTCGCTGCGATTCGCCAGGGAACTGCTGCGCGAGCCGTCGTTCCCTGAAGCGGACTTCGAACAAATCCGCCAGCAGCGGGTCGCGGGTGCGGAGAGTTCGCGGACCGAACCGAACGCCCTGGCATCGCTCGATATGAGCCGTCACTTCGGCTCGCGCTATACGCGCGGGGACGTGCGGTATGTGTCCACGCTCGATGAACAGATCGAGGACATTAAGAAGGTGACGCTGGATGGCGTGCGCAAGTTCTACACGCAGTTTTATGGCGCGGGCGAGGGCGAGATCTCGATCAGCGGGCAATTCGATCCGGCGCAGATGCAGAAGCTGGTCGGCGAGTTGTTCGGCGATTGGAAGAGCACGAGCGCGTATGCGCGGATTACCAACCCCTATTTCAAGGTAGAGGCGGTCAATCACAAGATCGAGACGCCGGATAAACAGAACGCGCTTTTCCTGGTGGGAATGCCGATGAAGATTACCGATGAGGACGCGGATTACGCGGCGCTCAGCATCGCGGGGATGGTGTTCGGCGGTTCTCCGAATTCGCGGTTGTTTATGAGGATTCGCATTAAGGACGGGTTGAGTTACGGCGCGAATGCGGGATTCTCAATGCCGGCGAAGGATGACGGCGGACGGATGTCCGGGTCGGCGATTGCGGCGCCGCAGAATATGCCGAAGGTGGAAGCTGCGTTCAACGAGGAATTAGCGAAGGCGCTCAAGGATGGGTTTACCGCCGATGAGGTGGCGAAGGCCAAGAAGTTGTGGCTCGATGAGCGCAGCGTTTCGCGGGCGGAAGAGGCGTCGATCGGGTCTTTGCTGATGGCTCGGGAACGCTGGGGACGCACGCTGGATTGGGACGCGAAGACGGAGGCCGCGGTGGCAGCGCTGACTCCCGCTCAGGTGAGCGAGGCTTTCAGGAAGCATGTGGATGCGGGCGCGATCTCGATTGTTAAGGGCGGGGATTTCAAGAAGGCGGGGGCGTTTCAGTAGGGCGCTACCAAGTTAGGCGAAGTTGTAAGTCTATCTTGCGATTGTAAGTGCTTGGGGCTCCTCCGTGAGACATTACGGCTAAGCCCCCGAGGGCCCGGTATTGGCCGAAGTATGGCGATGTCAGGACTCCGTTGGGCGTGGCGAAGTTGGGGTGATTAAGCGCGTTCAGGGTGGAGGCGCTGATCACTATGTTGTACTGGCGCGAGCCGGTGGGGACCGACATCGGCGAATGATCGGTGGGCGCGCTTCCGCTCTCGGGGCCGAAGCTCCAGGTGTGCGAGAGGCGGAGCGCCGCGTTGGTGGCCGCGGGTCCGCGCGCCGCGTTTCGTCCGATGGTGGGCACTCCGGGCGCGGGGGTAAGGTCGAAGCAGGTGAGTTGCTGGCAGGATTCGGCGTCGCGACCGGCTCGCAATGCGGGGCGCGCCGCGGGGAAGCCGGTGGCATACGGGTCGAGTCCGGTGGTGATGTTGTAGGGCTGGCCGCTATTGGCGAGCAGGAAGGCGCTGAGGCTGAATTTGCGGGGCAGGGGAATCGTCGCGCCTCCGGCAGAGCGATGGCGTACATCGCCGTAGGAGGACGGACTCCACTCGGCGTGTAAGTCGTAGGGGTCGGCCGGAATGCCTTCGTTATTGGCCATTCCGTAACTTAGTGTGTAAGAGCCGAAGAGATAAATCTTTTTGTAAGTCGCGTTGACGCCGGCTACGAGTTGATTTAGGCGGCTGAGTCCGGCGGACTCGGTGAGCAGTCGGATGGAACGATCTCCGGCGGGGTACATGCCTTGAATGGGGGCGTTGGTGTTACGCAGATTGAGCAGGTGCACGCCGCGACTGGTAATCCAGGTGAGGGAGAGGCGCGAGCCTTGGTTCAGCCCGCGTTCGATGCCCAGACTGCCCTGGAAGAGTTGCGGCGCCTCTACATCGCGGAAAACGGGACGCAATTGCTGCGGCTGGCGGTTGGCTTCGAGGATATCGGTGGACGGCACGGCGGGAAAGAATGTTGGACTGAGAATCAGGTACGACTGCTGATTCACGCCGTCGTAGCGCAGGCTGTTGAGCGTGACGTTGAGCGGGATGCGATCGAAGAAGGCTCCGAAGCCGGCGCGCAGCACAGTTTTCGCGGGTCGGTTGGATCGGGCATCGAGGCCCCAAGCGATGGCGAGGCGCGGCGCCCAATTGCCGTGGCCGCCGCGATTACTCTGCACTTCGTAACGCAGTCCGAAACTGAAGGTGAGGTTGGGGAGCGCGCGCCAATCGTCGGTGAGGAAGAGGCCCGCGTCGGTCTGGCGCACGAGGGCCTCGGGCGTACCTGCATTGCGGCTGAATTGCGACGCTCCCGCGCCCGGAAGTTGGAGGAGCGTCGCCTTGTACTGCGCGAGGGAATAGAAGACGTAGGCGCCGGCGAAATTGTTGAGGGAGGTGTCGTCGAGACGCGACTGTCGTAGGCGGCCGCCCCACCTCAGCGCGTGTTTGCCGCGCGAGAAGAGCGTCGTGTTGGTGAACTCCCAGTTGTTGGCGAGCGATGCGGAATTGCCCTGTGGCGAGCCTCCGGCCGCGAACGCTCCCAGCACTGAGATTGCGGGAGTGTCGTTGGCCGCCGCGTAGCGCAGGCTGGAGCGCAGGAATTGCGCGCGCGACTCGTTGATGGTCTGCGCGTTGATTACGAAGTTCTCGGTGGCCTGCACGGTCTGCTCGGACTGCCGCTCATTGTAGGCGCGCGAGGCGAGGTTGAAATCGCCAACGCCCTGGTTGTCGTAATCCAGGCGCAGGTCCTGGAAGCGGACGGTCAGCGAGTTGCGGGCGTTGATGGCGTAGTCCAGGCGCGGGTTGAGTGTGGTGCGTGTTTGCGGCGCGGGGAGGGCCTGATTGACAGCCACGGGATTCAAGTTGGAATCCAGCGTGGTGGCGATGACGAAGGCGTTCTCGCGAATGTCGCGGCGGTCCGCGTCGAAGGTGAACGACGCTTTGTTGCGCACGATCGGTCCGGCGAGATTGAGCGAGTAGATCTGCGCGCGGTAAGGCGGCCTGGTGGCTTGCGTGAGCAGCGGGTTGCGGGCGTTGAGGCGCTGGTCGTTGTACTGTGCGAAGGCCTGTCCGTGGAGTAGGTCGCTGCCGGGCTTGGTGAAGACTTCGATGCGTGAGAAGCCGGGGCGGTCGTACTCAGGGGAGAACGGGTTGGAGTTGATGCGTACTTCGCGGATCGAGGCCTTCGGCGGCAGGCGGCCGCCGCTGAAGCCATCGATGAAGAACTCGCCTCCGCCGGGTCCGGGCGCGGGGCCGGCGAGGGCTTGCAATTGGAGTGCGAGTTCGTCGGGGTCGTCGGAGAGTGCGGCGAGTTGGCGCTCGCGCAATACGACGCGGCCCCCGTTGGCTTCGGCCGAGGCGTTGATTCCGCGGAGTTCATCTTCGACGATGATCACCTGGGCTTCACCGTGGATCGCGAGTTGGGTGTCGAGGATTTGGGGCTGCGCGATTTCGACGTCCTTTCGCTGCGCGGCGGTGAAACCTTTGGCGGTGATGCGGATCTGGTAGAGTCCCGCGGGCAGCGTGGTAAATGCGTATTGGCCGGCGGCGTTGGTGCGGGCTCGCAGTTCGCGCGCTGGTCCTTTGAGTTGCACCGTGGCTCCGACGATTACCGCGCCGGATGGGTCGGTGACGGTGCCTCGGAGGCTTTGCGAATACGCTGGCGTAGTTAGGGCTAGCAGGATGATGAGACGATGCATTTGGTTGCTCCGCGGGGAGGAAAGGCTGACTAGTGAGAGCGGGACCCGGGGGTCCGCCCTACTGGATCATCGTGGGGAGGCTGATGCCTCCTCCGGGCGCGACCAGCATGCCTCCGTGGAGGCTCTTGATGCCGTCGGCGCCGCCTTCGCCTGTGCCCTGGGCTAACTGCACGAGGAAGCCCGCGTTCGCCATCAGCATGATGGCAGTGACGGTTGACGGCGTCGCGCCTTTGGTGCTGGTGACGACTACGGCGCTGCCGACTTTCAGATCGTCGAAGGTGGCGGCGGGCAGGCCTTGCATTGCGGTCTGGATATCGAACGGTTTGCCCGGCGGCATGGTGGGTTGGGGCGCGTGGTCTCCGGACGTCTGCGCTTTGGAACCCGTCATCATGGCGCGGAGGTCGGGCATCTTTTTCATCTGCGAATCGCCGGCGATGTGGATGGTAAACGGCTTCTTCGTGGTCACGTCCTGGATGTCGATTTCGTTCTGGTCGCGGCGGACGGCGGTGATCGCACCCATGCGGGTGAGGAAGGTTCCGAAGACCACGTCGTCGGCAACCAGTGTCTTGCCGTCCTCGCTCTTGGCGCCTCGGGCGCGCACCTGATCACCGGCCGCGATCTCGGCGACGGTGCTGGATACCGCCTGCGTGAACTTGATGGAATCGGGGGCGTAGCGGCGAATGTTGGTCTTCCCGGTCACCGTCACTACGGCTTCGTGATTGCCTTCCGGCGTGCGGACCAGGACTGTGACCTCGTTGCCGTTGTGGCTCAGGGCAAGACCGTTGATGCCGCGCACCTGCCAGTCCAGTTTCTCAGCCTCGTTACGCTTGGAGATGTCGCGCGAAGTAATGAGGACGATGCGGCGTGCTTCCGGCATGCCGGCCACGTACGACGCCATAACGCGGTCGCCGGCCAGGATATCGGTGACCTCGGCGCGCGTGGCCTTGCTGAAATCACGCTCGCCGGGCGGGACCAGCATGACTTCGGTGTCGGCGCCGAAGCGGGTGGCGACGTTCTCGCCGCTATCGGACTTCAGCAGGATCTCGAAGGGCTTGAAGCCGGTCACCGTGCCGAGGATCGGCTTCGGGGTTTGGGCGCTGAGCGCACCGGCGAAGGCGCAGAGGATGAGTGCGCGGAATCCGTGTGTCATACGCGGCTCGCGGTCCACTCGCCGCCCTCGGGGTCGGTCGTGCCGGTCATCTTGGTGCCGTTGATTACGCCGGAGAAGACGATCTTCTGGCCGCCGTCCATTTCGATGGCGAAGGAAATGCGCTTGCCGTCCACGGTGCCGGCGAGGGCCATGGAACCCATGTGGCCCATGTCGCAGGTGCCAGTGATTTTGGCGCCGTCCTGCTTTACTTGCAAGGCCGCCTTCATGGGGCCGTGAGGTGTCGTGATCGCCAGCGTCCACTGGCCGGCGACGGCGGTGGCGGCGGACTTGGGCGCGTCGTGGTCCTGCGCCATCATGGCGTGGACGTGATTGTGGAAGTCGCAGGATATGGTGAGCCCCGCGACGGCGAGTACGGAAAGCAGCATCTTCATGTTTCGAGGGTACGGTTGAGGTGGGATGCGAATCGAGCGAATTCCTGTGGGCGCGGGAGGTTTCTCGCGAGTGCGGAATTTCGGGTGGCGAGCGTGGGGGCTCTGTTCTTCACGCAAAGGCGCCAAGACGCAATGAAGAGCTAAGAAGACAAGACCCTAG